>NZ_JBXWTH010000027.1:0-140261 GCF_059613825.1 Ruegeria sp. SATB027 | reverse complement strand
CGTGACGGCGTTGAGCGTGGCCAGGTTCTGTGTAAGCCGGGTTCGGTGACACCGCACACCAAGTTCGAAGCCGAAGCCTACATCCTGACCAAGGAAGAAGGCGGCCGTCACACCCCGTTCTTCGCGAACTACCGTCCGCAGTTCTACTTCCGGACCACTGACGTGACCGGCACCGTGACCCTGGCCGAAGGCACCGAGATGGTCATGCCCGGCGACAACGTGTCGTTCGGCGTTGAGCTGATCGCCCCGATCGCGATGGAAAACGGCCTGCGTTTCGCCATCCGCGAAGGCGGCCGCACCGTCGGCGCCGGCGTCGTGTCGAAGATCGTAGAATAATCCGTAGGCCGGGCTTCAGCCCGGCACATCGGTGAACTAAAGAAGGCCGCTCCCTAGGGGGCGGCCTTTTTGTTTGTACTTGTATCGAAGACTGTCGACCTACCCGTAGGCCGGGCTTCAGCCCGGCACGTCTGTGATCCAAATGAAGGCCGCAACAAGAACATCAAGGCGGGGCGCATCCCGCCCGATGAGTTCAACGAAATTCAGTTTTGCGGATAAAGCAAACTACGCTGTCGAGAGCGGACGGCTTAGCCCAACCCGCCTTCAGCTGCGGTCCGTACGGCCCGAATATTCTCGCCGTAAACCTCGGGCCGATCCACTGATCCGCCTTTGAACACGGCAGACCCGGCCACCAGCACATCAGCCCCCGCTGCGGCAACAAGGGGCGCTGTCTGGGGATCAACACCGCCGTCGATCTCGATATGCACGGGGCGGTCACCAATCATCTGGCGCAATTTGCGGATCTTGCCAGTCATGTCGATGAACTTCTGGCCGCCAAAGCCGGGGTTCACGGTCATGACGCAGACCAGATCGGTGAGGTCCAGCAGATGTTCGACCGCCTCAGCCGGGGTGCCCGGGTTCAGGGCCACGCCTGCCTTCATGCCCGCGGCGCGGATCGCCTGCAGCGTGCGGTGGGTGTGGGCCCCTGCCTCGACATGCGCGGTCAGAATGTCGGCGCCTGCATCAGCGTAGGCCTGGATGTATGGATCGACCGGCGTGATCATCAGGTGCACGTCCATGACCGTCTTTACATGCGGGCGGAACGCTTTGACGGCTGGCGGGCCAAAGGTCAGGTTCGGGACGAAATGGCCATCCATTACGTCAACATGGACCCAATCCGCGCCCTGCGCTTCGATGGCCTGAATTTCTTGCCCGAAATTGGCAAAGTCGGCGGACAGAATGGACGGCGCGATCTTGATGGTGCGGTCAAAGCTCATATTGGCCTCGTATCAGCTGAAGAGTCGCGGATGCGTATACCCGTGAGGCGGGGCGATGGATACCCCCCGCACGTGTCGTGCCGTTACAAAACTTTCACTACGCTGACACATATCCGTTGAACGGCATCTGTAGCAGTCCGCCAACATGAATTGGGGGTGGCACGTGCTGCGTATCAAGAAACTGACCAAACGCTTTGGTGACAATGTTGCCGTGAATGCCGCGACGCTGGATGTGGACAAGCCATGCATGATCGGGATCATCGGACGGTCGGGCGCGGGCAAGTCCACCCTGCTGCGGATGATTAACCGCCTGACGGATGCCAGCGAAGGCGAAATCCTGTTTGAAGGCCGGGACATCACCCAACTGAAAGGCCGTGACAAACGCGCCTGGCAGGCCGATTGTGCGATGATTTTCCAACAGTTCAACCTGGTGCCGCGCATGGATGTGGTTTCGAACGTGCTGCATGGTACGCTCAACCGTCATTCGACGCTGGCCGCTATGTTCAACCTGTTCCCGATGGATGAAATTCACCGTGCCATCGACATCCTGGACCGGTTGGGGATTGCGGAACACGCTTCGAAACGGGCCGAGGCCTTGTCGGGCGGCCAGCAACAGCGCGTGGCGATTGCGCGGGCTCTGATGCAGGACCCGAGGATTATTCTGGCGGATGAACCAATTGCCTCGCTGGACCCGATGAACGCACAGGTGGTGATGCAGGCGCTGCGCCGCATCCACGAAGAAGATGGCCGCACTGTCATCGCCAACCTGCACACACTGGACACTGCACGTCGCTATTGCGACCGCGTGGTTGGTATGCGCGACGGGCGCATCGTGTTCGATGGGCTGCCCGAGCAACTGACCACGGGCGTTGCCCGCGAAATCTATGGTGCCGATGCCAGCTTTTCGGAAGAAGCGACATCAACGGAAATCGAAACGCTCGACGCCACGCGAAAGGCGCTGATGGAAGCAGAAGCAACCATCTGAGCCGTCCCAACCCCTTTCATCGCCCGGCCCGATGAAAGGCCGGGGTTATCAAACTGGAGAGAGACAGATGAAAAAACTGATTGCTGCCTTGGTCGCAACCGCAACACTGGCCGCACCGGTCATGGCTGAAGAAATCAGCGAGTTTCGTATTGGCATTCTGGGTGGCGAGAACGCTCAGGACCGGATGAGCAAAAACGAGTGTCTGCGCGAATACACCGAGGAACTGTTGGGTGTTCCGACCAAACTTTTTGCCCCTGCCGACTATAACGGAGTGATTCAGGGGCTGCTGGGCGGCACGATTGATGTCGCCTGGCTGGGTGCGTCGGGCTATGCCAAAACCTATCTGAGCGACCCCGAAGCGGTTGAGCCGGTACTGGTCAAGGTGAACACCGATGGCGGCTACGGCTATTACTCGGTTGGTTTTGCACGCAAGGACAGCGGCATCACCTCGCTTGAGGACATGAAGGGCAAGGTTTTTGGTTTTGGCGACCCGAATTCGACCTCGGGTTATCTGATCCCGTCGATCGAGATTCCCCAGGCCACCGGAGCAACCATGGAATCGGGTGACTATTTTGCTGAGGTGAAATTCACGGGCGGTCACGAGCAGACCATCGTTGCGGTGAACAACGGTGACGTTGATGGCGGTGTGACCTGGGCTGATGGTCTCGGCGAGTGGGAAGACGGCTATCAGTCGGGCGCGCTGCGCCGCGCTGTGGATGCTGGTCTGGTCGACATGAACGATCTGGTCGAGATCTGGAAATCGGCACCGATCCCGGAAGGCCCGGTTGTACTGCGCAAGGCTCTGCCCGAGGATGTCAAAGTTCAGGTTACCGAATTGTGGAACACGCTGGATGAAAAAGACCGCGAATGTTTCTATGGTGTGGCTGCGGGTGAGGCCAAGAGCTTTGATCCTATCACGCATGAGGCCTACGAGGTCATCATCGAAGCGCGCAAGCTGAAGTCCAACTAAAACTGCATATCCAATGATCGGGGTCTGGTGATGTACCGGACCCCGTTTTCCCTTCAGGAGCATTCCATGACAGACCTTACCGCAGGGTCCTTATCCGTCGATCAGATCCGCAACGACTATACAGCGATGACACGACGCAAGCGGGTCTATGGCGGCATCCTCCTGATCCTGTTCCTATCGTTGATGGCAGCAGGGTTTCGCACAGCCGACAACCGGAATGCCGGCAGCTTTGTCGATGGCTGGCACCGTATTCTTGACTACCCCACAGAGGTTCTGTCCGAGGCGTGGGAAAAGACTGCTGAAATGCCAGCCAATCTGGTCTCGTTCTTCCCGGCTCTGGTCGAGACAATCAACATCGCGGCGGCAGCGACGCTTGTCGGCACAATTGTCGGGACGATTTTCGCCCTGATGTCGACACGCGGCATGGCGCTGTGGCCGTCATTTATCCCGCTGTTTCGCCGAATATCAGACATCTGCCGCGCCATTCCCGAGATCGTGATTGCGTTGGTTCTGATCTTCATTCTGGGCGGTGGCCCGGTTCCCGCGATGATCGCTATTGCGATTCACACAGCTGGCGCATTGGGCAAACTGTTTTCCGAAGTGAACGAGAATGCCTCGCTGAAACCGGTGGAAGGGCTGCATTCCGTCGGTGCCAACTGGTCACAGCGGATGTATCTGGGGGTGATCCCGCAGGTCGGGCCTAACTATGTCAGCTACGCGCTGCTGCGGTTCGAGATCAATATCCGTGCCTCGGCCATTCTTGGGTTTGTTGGGGCGGGCGGTCTGGGTTACGAGCTGCGCAATGCCATGTCCTGGGGGCAGGGGCGTTATGACGAAGCCGCGGCCATCTTCATTCTTCTGTTCGTTACAATCGTGGTCGTCGACCAGCTGTCTGGCTACCTTCGCGACCGTCTGACCCACGGCTCGGAAAAAGGAGTTTTGGCATGAGCACTTTTGCAACCAATTTGACTGTTGATGACCTCAAAGCCGACGCAGATCGCTTGTTCAACCGCAAAAGGTTGATGAATTTCGGGTTGCCTGCTCTGGTTTTCGTCTATCTGGTCTATGTCTTCTTTGCTTTTGACGTGTCGGGCCTTGTGGGGCGCGCAAACTGGGCAAATGGCAAGACGCTGGTGGCAGACAGCTATAGCTACAAAACGCATGTCGCGCGGGATAATCGCACCGGTGAAGTGTCTGTCGCCATCGAGGGTGAGCGCAAGGGCGCTTACCCTGAGGGTCAGGCGCCGGAGTGGGTGGCACTGGGCGAGACGACCGTGATCGACCTTGAAAAGGGCCATGTGGTGCGTTTCGGTGCGCAGACGGTGGAATATGACATTCCCGGCTATGGCACTATCCGCGCGACGCCCACGCGTTCGGCCGGTGTGCAGGCCGAGTTGCCGGAGGGCGAGGTTCCGGAGTGGATCAATGTCTCTAAAAACCGGCTGTCTGTGACCACGGGCGCAGGTCGTTTGACTGTCACCCGCAACCGGTCCGAGGTGTTCCGCTATTTCACAGGGTGGGAATTGTTCTGGTTCACGCTGGACAGTCCTTATTTCGGCAAGTCCCTCCCGGAACTGGCCGGACGCGCGGTGTCGGGCGAGGCGGGTGCGATCTTTAATGATTTCTGGACCAACAAGATGTGGCGCCATCAGGATGTGGCGTGGGCCATCTTCGAGACGATGCTGATGGCATTTCTGGGCACGTTTGGCGCGGCGATTGTGGCCCTGCCATTGGCCTTCCTTGCGACGCGCAATTTCAACCGGATGACATCCATCCGCTTTGCGACACGGCGTGTATTCGATTTTGTGCGCGGCGTAGACGCGTTGATCTGGACTGTGGTTCTGGCCCGCGCCTTTGGCCCCGGCCCGTTGACCGGTGCGCTTGCTATTCTGGTGACGGACACCGGGACATTCGGCAAGATCTTCTCGGAAGCGTTGGAAAACGTGGATCAGAAGCAGATCGAAGGTGTGCAGTCCACGGGTGCGAACGCCCCGCAACGGTATCGGTTCGGCGTTATCCCTCAGGTCACGCCTGTTTTGCTGAGCCAGCTTTTGTACTTTCTCGAATCCAACACCCGCAGTGCGACGGTGATCGGTGCAATCACGGGGGGCGGTATTGGTTTGCTGCTGACGCAGGCAATCATCACGCAGAAAGACTGGGAAGAGGTCGCCTACTACATCATCCTGATCATTCTGATGGTGATGCTGATGGATTGGTTTTCGGGCTGGCTGCGCCGCCGTCTGATCCAGGGTGAGGCGGGTAAAAAGCGCAGGCCGCGCACACCCGATCCCAAACCGTTCCTGTTGCCCTGAACCGGGATTGGAAGGACAAGAAAACAGCGCGGTTCAGTGCGGCGCAACCGTTTGAAAAAGCGTCACAGAGCTTTTGCACGACCGTTCATCCGATTGCCGGGACAACGCTGGCCCAAAGGCAGTTTATCCGGATTTCGCGCCACGCCCAACGGGATGAGACCCCCGGCAGGAGGTCGAGGTCGAGCGGCAGGGGTTGAGGTTTACTCTTCGTTCAGCGTCAGCGTGACACGCTCACCAGCAAAGACGGTTCGGCCATATTCGACGGGTGCGCCGTCCGGGTCCGCGTTAACACCGACCGAAAACAGCACCGGAGCACCTTCGGACAGTTGCAGGTGAAGGGCTTGCGTTGCTGTCGCGCCGCGCGCGGTCAATCGGGTCGTGATGCGGGTGTAATCCGCGATGCCGCAGCGTTGCAGGGCTTTTGTTACTGACTGGGTCTCGGTCAGCGCCTGTAACAGGTTTGGAAAGCGTTCTGCCGGGAAGACACTTTGAAAAACGGCTATGGGCTGCCCATCCGCCAGCGATAACCCGTCATAGACATGCACCGGGTCCCCTTTGCTCAGACCCAGTGCTTCGGCCTCGGCTTCATCTGCCGCCCGTGTGGTCAGGGCCAGTATTTTCTTTCCCGGTATCTTGCCGCTGGCCGAGACGTTCTTGTGATATCGAACCCTTTTGCCAATCGGATAGTCGGTTGGCCGCGCCGCCACAAAAACGCCCGCACCGCGCCGGGCATGAACCAGACCCTGTTCCGACATGTCAGCCAACGCGCGCCGCACTGTGTGGCGGTTGACACCGTATTTGGCGGCCAGCTGCGCTTCGGTCGGCAGGCGGTCACTGGTTTGATACCGCCCTTCGGCAATGTCCGAGGTCAGGCGCAGGGCAATGCTTTTCCAGATCGGCGTTTTGCTCATGTCACCAAATCTTCACACAGTTGGAGATTGCGTGTTGCGCACACGCAGGTTAATATTTGTCTAGTTGTATAGTTCAAATAGACAACCCGGCCAAGAGGCTTTGATGACAGATCAGACAGAAATCGCGACCGGGGCACGCAGGGATTGGATGGGTTTGCTGGCCCGTGCACCTGACGACACCCTGATGACCTTGTGGGACGTAATTGAGACCCGCCCGAGCTTTGACTGGCTGCGCCGCCCCGAGGTCGTGAGCGTGATGGTGCGTGGTCGCACCGGCGGCACCGGAGCACCGTTCAATCTGGGCGAAATGACGGTCACGCGCTGTTCTGTGGTGTTGCAGGATGGAACGGTTGGTCACGGTTATGTTCAGGGCAGATCGAAACCCAAGGCCGAAGCCGCGGCATTGATTGATGCGATGATGCAGACCGGGGCAGCAGATGAGGTGCAGGCGCGGCTGCTCGACCCGCTTCAGCAGCAAATGCAGGCGGTCAAAAGCACACGCGCGGCCAAGGCAGCGGCCACCAAGGTTGAGTTTTTCACGCTGGTTCGGGGGGAAGATTGATGGCCGCGCAAACACAGTTTTCCGGGGGCTTTCAAAACGCACCTGTCGATGCCGCACATGCGTTCCGCGCTGCGATGACCGTCATGGCACGCCCGGGTGACATACGCGCCCTGTCGGGCGGTGAACCTCCTGCACCTCTGTCCGTGGCGGCCGGTACATTGCTGCTGACACTGTGCGACCCCGAGACCAGGGTTCATCTGGCCGGAGGCACCGATACCGACGCAATCCGCAATTGGCTGACATTTCACACGGGCGCCCCGCTCGTATCCGCAGCAAAGGCCGATTTTGCCGTTGGCACATGGGACGCATTGGGGCCGCTAAACGCCTATCGTATCGGAACGCCGGAATACCCGGATCGTTCTGCGACCCTGATAGTGGAATGCGACCGGCTGGAGCAGAGCGGTACCGTTCTGAGCGGCCCCGGCATCAAAAAGACCGCGCGCCTGTCTCTGCCGGATATTCCGGCGCTTCAGGGGAATGCGATGCTCTATCCTCTGGGGTGCGATTTCTTTTTTACCTGCGGCGACAGGGTTGCCGCTCTGCCACGCAGCACGCAGATCACGTCGGAGGCCTAAGCGATGTATGTTGCTGTCAAAGGGGGCGAAAAAGCCATCGAGAACGCCCATGCCTGGCTGGCCGAAGAACGCCGAGGCGCGACCGATGTGGCGGAGCTGAGCCTTGCGCAGATCCGCGAACAGCTGAGCCTTGCAGTGAACCGGGTCATGGCGGAAGGCTCGCTTTATGACCCCGATCTGGCTGCGCTGGCGATCAAGCAGGCGCGGGGCGATCTGATCGAGGCGATCTTTCTGATCCGCGCCTATCGCACCACGCTGCCGCGTTTTGGCTATTCCAATCCGGTCGAAACGGGTGAGATGGCCTGCGACCGCCGGATCTCGGCCACGTTCAAGGATGCGCCGGGTGGGCAGGTTCTGGGACCGACGTTCGACTATACGCATCGTTTGCTGGATTTCAAATTGGCTGCGGATGGTGATGCCCCGAATGCTCCGGAAGGTTCTGCACGGCAGGAACCGACGCCGCATATCACCGAATTCCTGAAGGACGAGGGCCTCATTCAGGACGAAGAAGCAAGTGATGACACACCCGGCGACTTGACGCGCGAACCGATGGAATTTCCTGCCAGTCGCCCGTTGCGCCTGCAATCGCTCACTCGCGGGGATGAGGGTTTCGTGTTGGGCATGGCCTATTCCACCCAGCGCGGTTACGCGCGCAACCACGCGTTTGTGGGTGAATTGCGGATCGGTAAGGTTGCGGTTGAAATGGACATCCCCGAGTTGGGGTTTGCCATCGAAATCGGCGAGGTCGAACTGACCGAGTGTGAGACGGTGAACCAGTTCAAGGGTTCAAAAACCGAGCCGCCTCAGTTCACGCGTGGTTATGGTCTGGTCTTCGGTCAGTCTGAACGAAAGGCCATCGCGATGGCCTTGGTTGATCGCGCGCTGCGGTGGAAGGAGCTGGGTGAAGACTATCTGGGCGCACCTGCGCAGGATGAAGAATTTGTTCTGAGCCACGCGGATAACATTCAGGCGACCGGTTTTCTCGAACACATCAAGCTTCCGCATTACGTGGATTTCCAGTCCGAGCTTGAATTGGTCCGCAAACTGCGCCGCGAGGCTGACGCGCGGATCACGTTAAAGGAGGCTGCCGAATGAGCGGGCTCGTCTTTCTGGTGGTAATGCTGGCAGCGCTGCTGCACGCCACGTGGAACGCGTTGGTCAAGGGTGGGTCGGACAAAAGCGCCGCGATGACGGCTATAGTGATGGGGCAGGGGTTGTCCGGCCTTCTGCTTCTGCCGTTTGCCCAGCCGCTCGATTGGACGTGCTGGCCATACCTGCTGGCGGGCATCGGGCTGCATCTGGGCTATCAGCTGTTTCTGATTCAGGCCTACAAGATCGGGGACCTGACTCAGGTCTACCCGATCGCACGCGGTGCCTCGCCGCTCTTGGTTGCGCTCGGTACGGCGCTGTTCTTTGGGGTGACGTTCAGCCAGGCCGAGCTATGGGCGATGGCAATGATCTCGGTCGGGATCGCCTCGATCGCGCTGGTACGGCGCGCGGATGGCAATTTTAACATGGCTGCTGCCGGGCTGGCACTGATCACCGGGTTGTTCATCGCCGCCTATTCCATCGTCGACGGGCAAGGCGCGCGCATTGCGGGAACAGCGCTGGGCTTTTTCGGAACGCTGACGGCGGCGAATGCGCTGGGCTTTGCTCTGGTGGCGCGGGTTGCGCGGCCGGGGTTGTTGCAGCGGGCAGCCAGCCTTTGGCGGTTGGCGGTCCTTGGCGGCGCGGCCTCATTCACCGCCTATGTTCTGGTTGTCTGGGCTTTCACCCAAGCGCCCATCGCGCTGGTCACTGCCTTGCGCGAATGTTCGATCATCTTTGCACTGATCATCGGCGTGACCTTCCTCAACGAAAGGCTCGACCTGAAAAAGGTCGCCTCAACCGCGCTGACCCTTGCGGGTGCGATCCTTCTGCGCATGAGCCGGAGCTGACCCATGTCTGACTACAACTTCGCCTATCTGGACGAGCAAACCAAACGGATGATCCGCAGGGCGATCCTGAAGGGCCTCGCTATTCCTGGGTATCAGGTGCCCTTTGCCAGCCGTGAAATGCCGATGCCTTATGGCTGGGGCACCGGAGGGGTGCAGGTCTCGGCTGCGACGCTGACGCCTGAGGATACGCTCAAGGTCATCGATCAGGGTGCGGATGACACGACCAACGCGGTGTCGATCCGCAAGTTCTTTGAAAAGACCGCAGGTGTTGAAACGACCGAGGAAACCGAGAAGGCGACGGTGATCCAGACCCGCCACCGCATCCCTGAGGCAAAGCTGCGCGAAGATCAGATCATCGTTTATCAGGTGCCGATTCCGGAACCTCTGCGCTTCCTCGAACCGCGTGAGACCGAGACACGCAAGATGCACAGCCTTGAAGAATATGGGCTGATGCATGTGAAGCTATATGAGGATATCAGCCAGCACGGGGCGATCTCGACCGCTTACGCCTATCCGGTGAAAGTGTCTGGCCGCTATGTGATGGACCCGTCCCCGATCCCGAAATTCGACAACCCGAAGCTTGAAATGGATGCAATCCAGCTGTTCGGTGCCGGGCGCGAGCAGCGCATCTACGCAGTGCCGCCACATACCAGGGTCGTGAGCCTCGATTTCGAGGATTACCCGTTCGAGGCCACCAAGGCTGATCATCCCTGTGACCTGTGCGGGGCCGAGGACAGCTATCTGGATGAAGTCATTATGGATGATGCGGGCAACCGAATGTTTGTATGTTCGGACACCGATTATTGCCGGTCGCGCCGCGCGACCGGCCCTGTGGGCCGCTTGGCCGGAGAGGACGCAGCATGACCCCCCTGTTGCAGGTAAAGGGCATCGAAAAGCTCTATGGAGCGCGGATCGGATGCACGGATGTGACTTTTGATCTCTATCCCGGTGAGGTGATGGGAATTGTCGGCGAAAGTGGCTCGGGCAAGTCGACCCTGCTGAATTGTTTGGCGGGGCATCTGGTGCCCGATGCAGGGCAGGTGATCTTTGACACACGCGCGAGCGGGCCGGTGGATACGGTGACCATGTCGGAGCCCGAACGCCGGATGTTGAGCCGTACCGACTGGGCCTTTGTGCATCAGCATGCACGTGACGGCCTGCGGATGTCAGTTAGTGCCGGAGGCAATATTGGTGAACGGCTGATGGCCGTGGGCGAGCGCCACTATGGTGACATCCGAGACAAGGCCATTGACTGGCTGGGCCGGGTCGAGATCGAGGCGGCGCGCGTTGATGACCGGCCCACCGCGTTTTCGGGCGGGATGCAGCAACGTTTGCAGATCGCCCGTAATCTGGTGACTGGCCCGCGACTGGTGTTCATGGACGAACCGACCGGGGGGCTGGATGTCTCGGTTCAGGCGCGATTACTGGACCTCTTGCGCGGCTTGGTGCGTGAAATGGGGCTGAGCGCGATCATCGTGACCCATGATCTTGCTGTGGTGCGTCTGTTGGCCGACCGGTTGATGGTGATGAAGGATGGTCATGTGGTTGAGGCCGGGCTGACCGATCAGGTGCTGGATGATCCCCAACACGCCTATACGCAACTGCTAGTGTCCAGCGTTCTGCAGGTTTGAGTATTTGGGAAAAGGTGAAGCAATGATTGAACTGATCAATGTGAGCAAAAGCTTTACCCTGCACAATCAGGGCGGTGCTGTTATCCCGGTGATGGAAGGCGCGTCGTTGAGGGTTGAACCGGGTGAGTGCGTTGCTTTGACCGGGGCGTCTGGCGCGGGCAAGTCCACGCTGATGCGCGTGATTTATGGCAACTACCTGGCGGCCTCTGGTCAGGTGCTGGTTGGAGGTCTGGACGTGGCAAAAGCCGAGCCGCGCCAGATCTTGACCCTCCGCCGGGAAACGCTGGGCTATGTCAGTCAATTCCTGCGGGTCGTGCCGCGTGTGCCGACGCTGGACGTTGTGGCAGAGCCTTTGCTGGCCGTGGGTTGCGACAGAATTGAGGCGCTGGAGAAATCAGCCGAGTTACTGAAGCGGCTGAACATTCCTGAGCGCTTGTGGACCCTGAGCCCCACAACCTTTTCGGGCGGCGAACAGCAGCGAGTGAACATTGCGCGTGGCTTTGCGCATGACTACCCGGCGATGTTGCTGGACGAACCGACGGCAAGTCTGGATGTGCAGAACCGCGAAACCGTGTTGTCGCTGATTGAAGAGGCAAAAGGGCGTGGCGCGGCGATTGTCGGAATATTCCACGACCTTGATGCACGTGAGCGTGTCTGTGACCGCGAAGTCAATGTCGCTGACTTCACTCCGGGACTGGCGGCATGACACTTGCCCCTGTCATAGCGATTGTTGGCCCCTCGGGCGTTGGCAAAGACAGCGTCATGGAAGCGTTGGAGGCACAGGTGCCTGGCGTCCGGCGGGTGCGAAGGGTGATCACCCGCCCCGCAGGCGAAGAAGGCGAGGATTTTGACCGGGTTTCGGTTGCAGAATTCCAGCAGATGGAACTGGCAGGCGCTTTTGCCCTCAGCTGGCCTGCGCACGGACTGTTCTACGGTATCCCGGACGAGATTTTGCGACAGCGTCAGGGGGCGAATGCGGTTCTGGTCAATCTTTCCCGCGGGATTCTTTTGCAGGCGCAGAAGGTGTTTGAAGATCTGATTGTGATCTCTTTGACAGCGGATGCCGGGGTTTTGGCGCGGCGTCTGTCCACTCGGGGACGGGAAAGCGCAGACGAGCAGGCGCGACGGTTGTGTCGCGCCAACGCGAAGTTGCCGGATGGTCTGAACCGGGTCATCGAAGTCGACAATTCCGGCACGCTGGAAGACACGGTCGCCGAAATCCTGCGCCGTCTTCAACCGGAAAGCGCGTAGCGATGGATCAGGTGAAACCTCCCATCTTCGGCTTCGCCCACCAGGGCAAGATCAGTGATCTGGAAGGGCTGTGGCAGCAAAGGGCTCAGATGGGTTTGCAGTGCTACTTGGGTTGCCCTGAGGGTTGGTTTGTCCAGTTTTCCGCTCAGCGTGATGTGGAATCGAAACGCGTCCAGCACGTAGGGATAGCCCCATTGGATCAGATTGTTGTCCTGTTCGGGGGTCAGCCCGGCGGTGCGGCGGCGCGTCAGTTCGGCCTGAGTGGCAGGTGCGCGAAACCGGTCGAGGTCGCGAACACAGGCCGCTGCCAGCGCATTCAGCGCCTGCGTTTCACCCAGCGGGCGCAGCGCCAGAAACCGGCCAAGGCGGGCAATTTCCAGGCCGTCGAGAGTGACGGGCTGCTGGCGCGCAGCCAGCGCAATGCACGCCTGGTGCAATGCGTCAAAGGTCAGGCCATCGCGCAACTGGAACGGCGGTTTCAGGGTCGCGTGCAGCCCGTATTTGCGCGGCACCTCAGTGACGGAGGCAATGTCGATGCCACCCATGATCGGATGCGCGACTTGCGTTCCCTTTGCCATGTCCCAGCCCAGCCAACTGGTCGCAAATTCCGTCCAGGCCACCCCGGCGGGTGGCGGAAAATAGATCGCGTATCGCGTGAATGTCACATTGGCCTCCTATTAAGTGGCCTTCCAATACCTCAGATTGCGTGAAGTTCAGATGACAGAAGACTTGATCCTTGCCAATGCCACGCTTGTGTTGCCGAATGAAACCGTCACCGGCTGTGTTCGAATTGTGGGTGACACCATCATCGAAATTGACACCGGGCGTGCAGTCCCTGCAGGTGCGATAGATTGCGAAGGCGACTATGTCAGCCCCGGTCTTGTCGAGTTGCACACGGATAATCTTGAACGCCATATTCAGCCGCGCCCCAATGTGCATTGGCCCCATGCCGCCGCCATTCTGGCCCATGACGCGGAACTGGCCAGCGTGGGGATCACAAGTGTGTTCGATGCGATGCGGGTAGGTTCAATCCCCTCCGGTGCAGGACGGTACGGAAAATATGCCCGCGGCCTGTCGCGGGAGTTGTGGGATCTGCGCGAGCAGGATGCGCTTAAGATAAGCCATTTCCTGCATTTGCGGGCAGAGGTGTGTTCCGAGACACTGATCGAAGAACTGGACGAGTTTGGACCCGAGGACAGGGTTGGCCTTGTTTCCATCATGGATCACACCCCCGGCCAGCGTCAGTTTCGCGACATGGGCAAGCTGGAATCCTTTCTGAAGGGCAAATATGCCATGGACGATGATACGTTCTTTCAGCATGTGGCTCAGCTGAAAAGCCTACGGGATCGCAACGGTGATGTGCACGAAGTCGAAACCGTCAAGGCCGCGCGCCGATTTGGGGCCGTGCTTGCCAGTCATGACGATACGACCGAAGATCAGGTGAAGATCTCGGCAGGTCACGGCATTCGGCTGGCTGAGTTCCCCACAACGGTGGAAGCTGCGCGAGCGTGTCATGATCACGGTATCAAGGTCATGATGGGCGCGCCAAACGTTGTTCGCGGTGGCTCTCATTCCGGTAATGTTGCGGCCAGCGAATTGGCCGAGCTTGGGCATCTGGACGTAATGTCCTCGGATTACGTGCCGTCGGCCCTGTTATTGTCTGCGGTCATGCTGGGCGAAATGTGGGGCGATATGGCGCGTGGAATGAAGACCGTCACATTGGCCCCGGCGCAGGCCGCCGGGCTTGAAGATCGTGGCGAGTTGCGCGCCAATGCCCGCGCCGATGTTATCCGTTTCCGGATGCGCGCAGGTGTGCCAGCCCTCAACTCGGTTTGGGCGCGAGGTCGCCGTGTGGCGTAATCAGGCCGTATAGAACAGGTAACGGTCCGGTGCGATCGTCTCGGGCCCTTTGATCTGGTTGAAGCCGACAAGGGGCTGGCCGGATATCAACAACCCTCCGGGCCGCATGACCTGCGCGATCAACGGGCTGAGGCGTGCGGCCTCGGCCACATCTTCGTGTTTGATGCCACGTCCGAAATCATAATGCGCCAACGCGATCTTGTGCCCCTCGGCCATCAGTTTCCGCAGCATGGGTTCAGCTTCGCCTTGCAGGAAATCTTCGGCTGGTGGGGTGCTGTCAGGATGGCATTGCAGCACACGATCCATCACCCAGATCCGTCGGTTCGGCAGGATCTCTCGCAGGTGGTCATAGGTGCGGCCATTGCCCAGCCCCATATCCAGCACATCGCCAGTTTGGTCACTGATCTGTTCGGCTGCCCAGTTCAGCCCGTCACGTTGGGCCGTCAGTCGGCGCAGCATGGAATCCAGTCGGCTCATGACGATGTCCTTATTCGTTCTTCGGTGCGACCCAGAGTGTGGCAGGACCGTCCAGCAGATGTTTCAACAACGCCTCGGTAAAGGCCCAGATGTCCTGATCATGGACCAGGTGATGGGTCAATACTCCAAACGGCTCGGCGTTGTCTGCGCGGCCTTCGCGCCTGTCCCGCAGGAGGTTAACTGTCTGAGCGATCAGGCGGTCCGGAGAGTTCAGACCGCGTGAACCCCGCCAGTCAATCGGGTCAAGATGTGTGTTGACCTGCTCAACCCCCGCAGCCGCCATTTTCGTTCTGCGAGGCGTTGCCGTGGAAAGAATGCGGTATCCCAGCGATGGAAGATGTTCGATGACTTCTGGTGCAATGCGGTTCCATGGAGGGACAAACATCGGCCGCACGGTTTTGCCGAACAAGGCGTCAAGGCGTGACAGTCCTGCCGCGGCATCGGCAACAACCTCGTCCAACGGACGGTTGAGGCGAAACTCGGCTTTCTTCTCACTGGCGGGCGCATGGTTCTTGTGGGACCACCCGTGGACCACAGGGATGAGAGTTTCGCCGCGCGCAACATAGTTAGCCAGCGCAGGGGTTGCCGCGTGTGGAATGACGGCCAGATGTACCGGCAGGCCCAACTGCGTGGCCAGATCGGACAGCCGGTCCAACTGTGGTGTCAGGTCGATCGCGTCATCGTCTCGCCACCACAGCGGCAACGACAGGCTCGCTGCATGCCAATGGGTCAGTTCGACCTCAAGTGGGTACCAATCCGGGTTCATGTACGCCATTCCAGCAGGTGTTTTGCGATCTCTACGGTTTGGGCCGCGCCATCAAATCCGGAATCCTGCTGTGCTCGGGGTCCATCTGAAATGACGCGCTCTACGGCCTGCGCCAACGCTTGCCCGCTCAGAGTTCGGCTGAGAAGCACCTCGATGGCTGGCAAACTCGACAGGCTTTGCCCACGCAGCCCCTGTTCAACCTCTTTGCCATCATCGAATGGGACAAAAACAGCGGGTGTTCCGCTTTGCAGAATATCCATGGCGGTGTTGTAACCGCACATGCTGACCGATGCCGCCGCATGGGGCAGCATCTGGCGAAAATCCGGGCGCACGGGTTCCAGAATTGCCGAGGTTCCTTCGGCCAGTTGGGACAGCTCGGCTATTCTCGCCTTGGCATCCGTCCCACCGACCAGCAGGCGCCAACGCCTGTTGGGCATCTGGCGGGCGGCCTCGATGGCCGCGCGAAAGATCGGTTGCCCCACAGAACCACCTCCTGCACTGACAATGATTTCGCCCTGCCCAACGGCATCAGGATGCGGTTGAGGCAACTCAGGCGCAACAAAGCCGGTATAATGCAACCGTTCCGCCAATCGGTCAGACACCGGCCAACTGACCGAAAGCGGTGTGACACTTTCGGTCGAGTGAACAAGAATGCCGTCAAAAAAGCGGGTGACGATATCTTCTGTCCGCTGGGCCTTGGCAGGTTTGGAAGGCGGGGCCAGAATATCCCGGATCGATCCCAGGATGACCGGAGGCCGAGGCAGGGCCCGTGCCGCATTCAGGGCCGCGTCGAATTCCGCCGCCAGAGACCGGCGACCAAAGGGGTAAAGCTCGGTTATCAGGATTTGCGGCTGAAAGCTGTTTACCGCCTGCACCATGGCTGTCACACGCGCGCGCTGATAATCCGCGTCAGCCTCGACGCCGCTTTCAGTCAGAAGCCGGGTGAAATTGGTTCCATCTGATCTGAGCGGCGGCAAACCGAACAGGGTTAGCCCGCTGCTGTCCAGTTGAGGCGCAGGCATCCCGCCCGAGACGACCATGACTTGGTGGCCGTCATCCCGGAACGCCCGGCCCAACGTCAGGGCCCGGCTTAGATGCCCTGTTCCCAAAAGGTGCGTGACAACGATCATCACCTTCATGGCAGCGGCCCATGTTTGATCAGGCGAACGGGGTCCGGGGCTGCGGTCATTGTGTCCATATCAACGATATACAGCCGATTGCGCTTGATCTTGAAGGGGGCGGGACCATCAAAATCCCAACCCCACGCCTGGGCGAGAATGACCCGCATGATGCCAATATGGCAGACCGCGACTGTATCCTGTCGCAGTCCGGACACCCAGGGGCGCAGCCTGGTCCAAACCTCGGCAGGGCTTTCACCGTGAGGCGGGCGAAAATCCCAGCTCCAGTCTTCGATATGGCGATACCCGCTGGTTTCATCGGCGATCAGGTCGACGCCTCGAAGCCCCTCCCAGTCGCCCCAATTCATTTCGGTCAGCGCGTCCGAGGTTTTCGGGGCGCGCCCAGACACGATCCGCGCCGTTTCACGGGCGCGCAGCAACGGGCTGGACCAGATATCAGCGGCGGCCCATGGGTCAGGCAAGCGATACCCGGCCAGTTCAGACCGCGCGTCGTCATCCAGTGGAATATCACTGCGCCCCTGAATGCGCCCTGCGCGGTTCCAGTGGGTATGCCCGTGGCGAAGCAGTGCAAGACAGGTCATGATGCATCCTTCAACAAGGGCCGTAGATGCGCCCACAATCGCTCGGTCGCCTGAGGCATAAGATGACGCCGTGCCACATAGCTGCGCGCATTCTCCCCAAGCGCACGGCGCTGCGCGGTATCCTCCAGCAGGTTTTGCATGTGATCGGCAAGCCCTTTGGCCCCGGCATCAAACGATGGGTAAACCGCAGGTGCCAGCACATCCCGAACGCCGGGACGGTCCTGTGCGATCACGGGCAGGCCTGTCGCCTGCGCCTCGAGATAGACCATCCCATAGGCTTCGTTCACGCCCGGCCAGACAAGCAGGGATGCGTGTTGGTAGATTTTCTGCAAGGCCGCCCGGTCGAGCTGGCCCAGAAAACGCACCCGGCTTCCGAACGGCACCATCAACGCTTCAACATCCGGCCGCGCCGGACCGTCCCCCGCGATGTTCAGGTTCCAGTCACATGTCAGGTGCGAAAGGGCTTCGGCCAAAATCCGGTAGGACGCCAGCTTGTCCCCATGCCGCATCATTCCGACAGTCAGCATGGGGCCGTCCCCGGTCGTTGCCATAGGCAACACGGTTTCAGGCAGAAATGGCGGCAATTCAACCAGTGCCTGCTTGCCAAAACGGTCCCGTTCCAACGTAATCAGGTCATTGGCTGTGTGGTAGAAAATGATATCCGCTGCATCACACGCCTGATGCGCCGCTTGGGCGAAATCGGCCCACGGCCCGTTCAGCCTGCTTGATGCGCGCGTACTTTCCAATTGCACATACGGAATGCCGCGCGCCTGGCAGATCTTGGGGCCCAGCAGGTCGGGTGCTTTGTAGTAATTGTGATAAGTCACCCAAAGATCTGTATCAAAGGGCAACTCGGCGTTCAGCCGCTGTGCTTCATTCTCAGCCGCGCGAACAAGGGTTCGCTGTAGGTCCCGGTCCCCGTTCTTGTCATAGATGCGCAGGTCCGAGGCCAGTTCGACCTTATCCCCTTGCGCCGCCAAGGCGAGCATCAGGTTTCGCGCCATTTCGCGGTCGCCCGAGGGTTTCTGGCTGCCGGGGGATTTCATTGGCGCATAAAACGCAACCCGCGCCATTACGCGTCTTCCATGCTCAGGGTTTTCAGCCGTGCCGACAGCCGTGCAATACCAGGGTCCATTCGAAAATCTGCAATCAGACGGTCATAGGCTGCACGCGCCATAGTTGCTGCCGTTTCCGGATCAGCGGCCAGAGCTGAAATGGCCGAAGCCAATGCAGCCGGGTCGTCATCAGACAATACGCCATGCGTTCCGGATTGGATGAATTCCGGGATGGCCGAAACCGGTGTCGACAGAATTGGCAACAGCTGGGATGCGGCCTCCATCAACACGTTCGGCAATCCGTCCCGGTCCCCGTCCGCAGCAATCCGGCTGGGCAGGACAAACAGGTCGGCCTTGCGCATGGCATCGATCACCTCGGGCTGATCGCAGGCTCCCCTCCAGGTGATGCGGTTCGCGATACCAGCAGCGCGCGCCTGTGTGTGCAGAGTGTCCCCAAGACCCCCGCCGCCAATGTGGGTCCAATGCCAGTTCAGGTTTTCCGGCAGCAGCGTGAAGGCCGCAATAAGACGGTCAAAGCCCTTCTTTTCAACCAGTCGTCCAACGGAAATCATGTGAAACGGGTCGTCAGTAGCGCGTATCCCGCGCTTTGGCGGTTCGGGGAAGCGCGACAGGTCCAGACCGTGATAGATAAGGTCCACGCGGTTGGGGTCATCAGCGAGGCTGCGCAGGTGTTCCGCGCCGATTGCCGTGCAGGTGGCCCCGAAAGCGGCCCCATATGTTGCGGCCTGCAGCTTTTCACGCTTTTCCCAATCCGGTGAGGTCCAGATATCCTTGGCATGGGCGGAAAAGCTCCATGGCAGACCGCGCATGATGGCCGCATATCGGGCGACCGACGAGGGGGTGTGCATGAAATGGGCATAGAGCCCCTGCGTCTGGGTGGGTAACTCGGCGGCCAGAACACATGCTTGCCCGAACCGGCGGATGCGGTTCGGCGTCGGGTCGCGGCGCAGGTCGTGCCGCCAGATCTTGTAGGCTTCGGCATAGCCGGGCAGGTCTTGGGCGGCAGCGCGGGCCGTCCACACCCGCTGTGGCTCCTCATGCAGGTATTCTGGAAGATAGCGAACCTGCCCCGAGAAGCGGTCGTGCAAAGGGTGACGTTTGGTGTCGGTTGGATGGCGCAGAGACCAGATGTCAAATCGGTGCCCGGCTTCCTGCAAGGCAACAAGTTCCTGCGCGATAAATGTTTCGGACAGTCGCGGCCAGCCTTTGACCACAACCGCCAGATTGGGAGAGGCCGAGTTCATCCAGTGGCTCGTTTCTGTTCCCGTGTCAGCAGGCTGTCAATGCGGTCGGTGACATAGTCCAAACCATCCAGCAATCCGCTTTGAATGGCCTGCGACGGCACTGATTGGTACGGCAGGTTGCGGATGGCACGGATCATTGCGTCGGGTGTCAGGCTGTCGCGTTGTTCGTCCAGCATCTTGACCAGCCCCAGCTCTTCTGCGCGTGAGGCCCGTATCCACTGTTCCAGACGGGGTGTGGTGCGTGGAACAATGACGGCCCGTTTGTCGAAGGACAGGACCTCGCAAAACGTGTTGTAGCCGCCCATGCAGACCACGCCTTCGGCCCCGGCAAACAGTGTTTCGATCTGCGATTCAAATCCAACCGCAGTTACACGACCATTCAATGCGGCAACCCGTGCTTCGAAATCGTTGCGCAATTCACCCGACAGGAATGGGCCATAGACCAGCACAGCACGCGGCGACAGGTCTGGGTCTTTCTCGTAGGCAGATAGCACGAGGTTGACCAGTGCCTTGCCATCGCCACCGCCACCTGGTGTGATCAGGATATAAGGTTGCTGAGGCGGTTCACCGACCGGGCCGAGATCACGGCGCAGATATCCCGTCCAGTGAATGCGGGATCGCGCTGACGCACTCAACGGCAAGCCTTGCGTCGGATCATAGATCGATTGCGATCCGTAAACCCAGATTTCATGATAGAACCGCTCGGTCGCCTCGATGGCTTCTTTGCGCGCCCATTCGGCGGCCAGCACTTCGGGTTCGTCCAGCACATCACGCAGGCCCAAAACCAGTTTCGTTCCGCAATGGCGTTCGAGGTATTTCAGTGTTGGCAGCAGCTCACCCCGGAACCCTGTCGGTTCCTTGTCGACGACCAACACGTCGGGGTCGAATTGCTGAACCGCGGTCTGGATCAATCCCGCACGCAATTCGGTAACTTCGTCGATCCCCATTCCGATTGTGCGCGCGGCATACGAGCCGTCCGCACGCTTGGTCACACCGGGCAGGCGCACATGGTCAACGCGGCGCGGAAAGGTAAAACGCCCGGCCACGGGCGAGCCCGTCAGGATCAGTGCCGAAGCGCTTGGGTCCGCTTGTGTGATTGCCGCAGCCAAGGCACGGGACCGGCGCAAATGCCCCAGACCGAACGTGTCGTGGCTGTAAAACAGGATACGCGGCGCGCGGTCCGGTTTAGAATTGGTTGTGCCAAGGCTCATAGTGTTGCCCGTCTTCTTGATCCCAGAGCGAAATCCGCGCGTTCGCAAGCGTTACCGTATATTTCAATGCCACGCTTGCCAAAGGCGGATTTGCGTACTTGCAAATGTTTCAAGCATTGCGATTTGGCAACAGCGTATTGACTGTTTCGCGACATATCGCGCCACCGCCAGGCAAGGTCGCCAAAAAAACCCGATGATGACAGTCGGGGCGAACCTGAAACTTTTGCTTGGTCATATTCAATTTTCGAAAGATTGAAAACACCTGCAGACATCAGAGTGCGCCAAGAACACGTCCTAACACGATATCGAGACGGTTTGATGCGAGTGTTTGAACTGCCTGAAATGCTTCTGTAATCTGACCAACATCAGGAAAACTGGATGCAAAACCCGATGAGATATGATTTTCTGGCCGTATTGTTCTTTGCGTTGTGGGCCATTGTTCTGGGCGTTCCTAATGGTGCATTGGCGCAGTCATCCTTGATTCCCGGATATCCCTCAGGGTCGGGCAGTGTATCCGAGACTGCCAAGGAAAGTGATCTGGCTGCTGCTATCCGTGCCGCCAGCGACGCAGGTGCGAGTGTAATTGTCATCGACAGTGCCGGTAAAGTTGTGACAACGGCGGGTGGAAAGGATGCAGGTTCCGGTGGCGCAGACCGCGATTCGAGCAACCCGATGGGTGACGGCTCACAGCTGATGAAGGCGCAAGAGCGGTTCTCGAAGTTTCGTGAGTCGATGCAATCCAGGCTCGAGGCGCTGCCCTATTCTATTTTTGAAGTACAATACATCCTGCGCCAGACCAGCCCGGATGGCCGAATTCAGACCTATGTCGAGGTGTTGGGCTGGAATATCCTGTTCCTGTTACTTGGGCGGTGGCTGTCGATCGAGATATACGGGAAGCGGTTCGCGCGCCGCTGGGTGGTGGCGCGGATCAAGGACGACCCGCAGGGGTATCGGGAAAAGATGCCGTTCCTGCTGTTCCGGTTCCTGATGGGGATCGGTGCCACGATCTTTGCCATGATCATGGCTTTGATCGTTGGGTACCTGATCTTCGGCGAGGCCGAGGATATCTCGGTCCAGTTCACGATCACGGCCATCTTTACGGCCTTTTTCCTGTCGCGCACGGTGTCGGACCTTTGGCGCATGGTCCTGTCACCTTATCTGAGCCAATATCGATTACCGCCCTTTTCGGACAAGAATGCGCGCAGGCTGTATATTTGGGCGTCCGTGCTGGCGACCTATGACATTTCGGTCGTTCTGTTTTCTACCTGGGTCGCGGATTTTGGACTGAATTACAACGTCTACGCCATGGTGTATGGCGGTCTGACGATGCTGGGCGCGCTGGGCAATATACTGATGATCCTGTTCAACGCCCGTGCCATCTCGAACGCGATCCGGGGCGGGCGGGCATCCGATCAGGTGTCATGGCTGTTGCGGTTTGTGTCTTTTGGCTGGGCACCGGCATTGATCATCTATGTCGTGTTCAGCTGGTTCCGTCTGGCTGTTGATCTGGCGCTGGAGCATCCGACGCCGCTGCCGCTGATTGCAAGCAGCTACATGATCTTCATGTCCGTGGTCGTGGCTTATGGTGCAATGAACTATCTGCTGGAGCGATATTTTGACCGCTCGCGCATGATTAGCGAAATAAACGGGGAAGCCGCCGCAGCGGATGAAGGGGTCGTGGCGACGGAAATATCCGAGCCCGAACAACCAAAGCAGTATCTTCTGACCTATGAAGATCTGGCCCGCCGGGTTGCCGGGATACTGGCATTTGTGCTCGGGGCTTATGCGCTTGTCGTGATCTGGTACCCGAATGCGGACTGGAGCGAGGATCTGCCGGTTGAACGTGCGCTGGATGTGATGGTTGTCCTGTTCATCGGGTACATCCTGTTTCACTTCTTTCGGATTTGGATCGACAGCAAAATCGCTGAAGAATCCGACGATGGCACCGAGGTTGAACTGGGCGACGAAGGTGGCGAAGGCGGGCAAAGCCGTCTGGCAACGTTGTTGCCGCTTTTCCGGGGCGCAATTCTGGCCGTTGTCGTGGTTACAATCGTTCTGATAGTCCTGATGGAACTGGGTATTAACGTCAGCCCGCTGTTTGCGGGTGCCGGTGTGGTTGGTTTGGCCGTGGGGTTCGGGTCACAAACGCTGGTGCGCGACATTTTTTCCGGCGCATTCTTCTTGTTGGATGATGCGTTCCGGAAAGGAGAATATATCGACATTGGGGATGTGAAAGGCACGGTCGAGAAAATCTCGGTCAGGTCCATGCAGCTGCGCCACCATCTGGGTGCGCTGAACACCATTCCCTTTGGTGAGATCAAAGTGCTGACCAACTACTCGCGCGATTGGGTGATTATGAAGCTGCCGCTGCGCGTGACCTATGACACCGATGTCGAGAAGGTCCGCAAACTGATCAAGAAACTGGGACAGGAGTTGTTGACCGATCCTGTAATCGGAGACAATTTCATCCAGCCGCTAAAGTCGCAGGGCGTGATCGAGATGCAGGATTCGGCGATGATTATCCGGGTCAAGTTCATGACGAAACCGGGTGATCAATGGCTGGTACGCAAGAAGGTCTATCAGGACATTCGCGAGCTGTTCGCGCGCGAAGGGATCAAGTTTGCACATCGCGAGGTCACTGTAAGATTGGCGGATGGCAAGGAAGCGGAAGACCTGACGCCGAAACAGCGTGAAGCCGTGACGGGGGCTGTTCAGGCCGCGATCGACGAGGATTATCTGGACGATATCGGACCGGGCGGTGACGACCGATAGCAAGGCCTTCCGTCGCTTTGAATTGCGCCTCGGATGAGGTGCCACCGAAAGAGCTGGGTCACTAGGAAACGAAGGGCCAGACCGGTTCGGATGTGCCCAGTTTGGACGCCGGTAAATCCCATTGCAGCGCAGTTTCACCGAGGCTAAGCGCTGGTCTGAGACGGTGCCCCGGTCCCCAGCCCGAGGCTTCTGTCGCAGGCAAGTAATCCGTGGGTATCGGGCGAATGGGCTCGGCCTCGACGTCGTCTTTGCCGAGAACCGCCAATAGCTCGGCGGTGCGGGCAAGGGACAGATGCGCATGCATGATGGAATTGCCCGACGCGGCTTCGGCCAATGCGGAAAGGACGGCGGCGGCCATCAGGTAGCCGGTCGCGTGGTCCAAAGCCTGAACAGGCAACGGCGTCGGTTTGTCTGCGTCAGCCCATCCCATGCCCGCATGCGCAATTCCCGCGCTCATCTGGACAAGGCTGTCAAACCCGCGCCGAGTCGACCAGGGGCCTTGCCAGCCATAGGCATTCAGCGTCACCTCGACCCTGTTCGGTGCCAGTTCATCGCGCTTGGCGCGGGTCAGGCCAAGCGCGTCCAACGCGCCGGGCCGGTACCCGTGTACGAACACATCCGCTTGGGGCAGAAGTTCTTGCAGCCGTTCCATGCCATTGGTCGATTTCAGATCGAGATAGGCGCAGTGTTTTCCAAGTGAAATGTCGGGGATCACACCGGGTTCGTCCCAGCCGGGCGGATCGATCCGCAGAACCTCGGCCCCGAAACCGGCCAATGTGCGGGTCGATACCGGACCTGCCAGAACGCGTGTAAGGTCAAGAACCCGCAGCCCGGCAAGAGGTCTTGCAGAGGTTGCCTGCGGTCTCTCCCGCAGCTTGACGTACCGGGGGCCTTGCCAGCCAATCAACGGGTCGCGCGATACAGCGCGGCCCTGCGGATGTTCAAGCCACTCGGTCCGGCTGCGCATGGCAGCGGCCACGCCGCCTTCGGCCACAATATCGGTTTCCAAATCGGATATGGCCCGGGTTCTGACGGCTTTTGTCACAGCTTCACGCTCTGGCGGGGTTCCGAGAACCTTCATCGCTGCTGCGCGATGGCGCGGAAGGTTGGTGTGCAGCCTGATCCAGCCATCTGAGGCCCTGTAGTCCCCCGCGACCGCATCCCAAAGGTTTGGCATTTCCCAGCCATCGGACTTGAAGGAATAGCCGAACCACAACGATGCCAGCCGGTGGTCGATGGCGATCTCGGGGGCGTTTTGGGTCAGGTTCAGCGCCTGCATAAAGCGGGCCATCTCTTGCCCAACGGCTGCAAAGCTGGCCGTCGCCAGTTCGGAGACGGCAAAAGCACTTGGCAGAGCGCCTGTGCCGACCTTGCGATATCGGTCGGCGGCGGGAAGGGTGGCAAGAAGGCTCATTGCTGATAAGGATCAAGGCTGTCGCGCAACCCGTCACCCAGAAAGTTGAAAGCCAGTACGATCACGATAATCGGCAGCATCGGGATTGCCGTCCAAGGGTAGATCTCGATCGATGCGAGGTTTTGCGCGTCATTCAGCATCACCCCCCAGCTGACCGCTGGTGCACGAAGGCCTAGGCCAAGAAAGCTAAGCGCCGTTTCCCCAAGTATCATTGCCGGGATCGACAGGGTGGCTGATGCAATCAAGTGAGACATGAAATTCGGCAACAAGTGCTTACGGATCACCCGGCCCGAGCTTGCGCCCATCATTTCTGCGGCCCGTACATATTCTTCCTCGCGCAGTGACAGGAACTTTGCACGAACTGAACGCGCCAGTCCTGGCCAGTCGAGGATGCCGAGGATGATCGAAATGATGAAGAACACGGCAACCGGGCTCCAGTTTGATGGCACTGCGGCAGACAGTGCCAGCCACAGCGGCAATTCCGGCAGCGAACGCAGAATTTCGATGACCCGGTTGATGACCCAGTCGATGCGGCCACCGAAATAGCCGGCCATCGAACCGAACAGGATACCCAGAAAGAATGATACCGAAATACCGATCAGCCCCACGGTCAGCGACAGCTGCGCCCCATAGAGGATGCGGCTGAAGATATCGCGACCCAGCCTGTCGGACCCCCAGAGGAACAAGGTGGCACCATCCGGCGCGCAGAAAAGATGCCTGTCTGTCTTGATAAGACCCGCAAGTTGATATTCGGACCCTTCACAGAAGAACCGGATCGGGCGCGGGTCGTCAGTGTCAGGGACGAACTTCCACTGGAAGGTTTCCAGATCCGCCTCGGCGACGATTGGAAAAACATGGGGGCCGATAAAAGCGCCTTCGTAAAACCAGTTCACCGATTGCGGTGGCGCATACAGATGCTCTCCGTTCCGGTCATTCGGGCCATAAGGCGCGATGAAGCCTGCAAATGGCAGCATCAGGTAGCACATTAGCAGGAAAATGCCCGAGATCAGACCCAGCTTATGCGTGCGGAACTTGCGCCAGACCAACACCCAGTTGGGGGCATCCAGATCGGCCCGTTCCAGTTGCTGTATCGACGCCTGCGGATCAAAGGGCGCGTCATCGACGTAGCGGTTGTCAGGAGTATCGGTCATGCTTCGCGCCCCTCATATCGTATGCGGGGATCCAGCATGACTAGCAGAATATCCGAGATCATCGTGCCGATAAGCGTCAGCAGCGCGACAAACATCAGGATAAACGCGGACAGGAATTGGTCCTGCGTTTTCAGTGCTGTCAGCAAAGTCGGCCCGATGGTTTGCAAGCCTAGAACGACTGACACCAGAACCGATCCCGACACCATAGATGGCAGAAGGTTACCGATATCCGCAACGAACGGATTGAATGCCACGCGCAACGGATATTTCGTCAGCATCCGCGATGGGGCCATACCCTTGGCAATGGCCGTTTCCACATAAGGCTTACCCAGTTCATCGAGCATATTTGCCCGCAGGCGCTGCATCATCGCCGATGCGCCCGAGGTTCCGATGACAAAAGTCGGAACGATCAGGTGGATGAGAATGGATTTCATCTTGTCCCAACTCAGCGGCTGACCTTCGAATTGCGGATCCATCAGGCCGCCGATAGGCAGGTTGAAATACCGATGCCCGTAGTAGAACAGGATCAGGGCCAACAAAAAGTTGGGTGTCGCTAGCCCCAGATAACCCACAAAAGCCGAGGTATAATCAATCCATGTCCGTGATCGCGCCGCTGCAATAACACCTAAGGGAAGAGCAACGGCATAAACAAACAGGATCGCGGCCAGGTTGACGACGACCGTCAACCAAAGCGTGTCACCCACGATCTCCGATACAGGCCGGTCGAACTCAAAGGACCAACCGTAATTGCCTTGGATCAGACCGGAAAACCCGTGCGGTCCCGGCCAGAAGCCCACCCAGATCAGGTACTGTTCCCACATGGGGCGATCCAGAGCGTACTCGGCGCGCAGAAACTCGGCCTTGGCGACACCCGCTGACTGGCCCGAGGCCTGAAGCTCGGCAATCTGGTTGCTCAGGTAATCACCGGGCGGCAGGTTGATAATTATGAAGATCAGGACCGAGACCACCAACAATGTCAGCAGCATCGTGAAAAAGCGATACACCGCATAGCGCAGCATGACCATTTAGCTGCTCCTGCTTAGTCGGCGAAAAAGAACTCGTCCGGGCGGTGAACGCCGAAATGCGCACCGGGCTCCCATGCCCACATGGCCTGTTCCGGCACATTGCGCAGACGGTTCGACACGACAATGGGTTGGGGTGCTCCGTTCAGGATACCAATGGCATAAAGCTGATCGGCGTGGATTTTAAGCATTTCCGTCCAGATTTCCTTGCGTTCGTAGTCCGTTGTGGCGACCTCCCAGTTATGGGCCAGTTGCATCAGACGTTCTGCCTCGGGCATGTCGGGGGCTTCCCCGGCTTCACCACCTGTCTGGTAGAACTGGCCCCATTTTGGCCAGGCTAGGAATACCTGATCGGTGGGCGCCAGATAGGTTGGAGACGTGTGTGCCTGCGGGATGCCGTCATCCCATCCATACCAGACCGATGCCATCGAGTTGCCGGCAAACACCCGGTTGCGCAGGATATCGCGATCCAATGGGCGCATGACCAGCTTGACCCCGATCTCGCGCCAGGTGTCGGTGACGATTTGCAAGGCGTTTTCAACCTCTTGCCGCTCACCAGCAGTTTCGATCACCAGTTCCATAGGACGGCCATCCGGTAACAGACGGACACCGTTCTTGTCGCGCTCGGTCAGGCCGACCTCATCCAGCAACGCATTGGCCTGGCCGACATCGTAACTGGCCCAGGCGGTGGCATTCCTTTCATCGTAAAAGGGCGAGGCAGGCAGAACCGACATTGCACCGGGGTGCGCAAGCTTGAAATACAAAGCCTGGTTGATTGTCTCGCGGTCGATGGCAAGGGAAAGGGCGCGCCGCACACGGACGTCACGCAACACTTCGCGCCAGGCGTCATCCTCGAAATTGAGGTTCGGATAGATCGCGATTTGCGATGCAACGCCGGTTTTCCACAGTAGTGTCTTGTAGCCGCCTTGCGCCTCGCCTTTTTTCAGGATGGAAGCGTCGCGGAAATCCAGGCCCCGACCTTGCAGGTCGCTTTCCCCTGCATTGGTTTTGGCGGCAACCAGACCGGGGGCAACGATCTCCATCTCGACCACATCGATATAGGGCAGCTGAACCCCTTTGCTGTCGATACGGTGGTAATAGGGGTTACGTACGAAATTGTGGCGGATTTTCTTGCCGGAACTTGCGTTCAGCCACGGTTGCAACGTGGGCAATTCGTGATTGTCGAACTTGTACAGGTTGTCGAGCTTGTTGTGCAGCGCGGCCCAGCTTTTGACGCGGGCATCGTCGACCAGAAAGGCAAGTTCCTCGGGGTCGGCATATTTCTCGTGATATCGTTTCAGGAACGCTGCGGGACGATAGATAAAGGGCGGTCTTGCCTGAGCCAGCGATTGTAGAAAACCCGGGTTAGGGTTCTCCCATTCGAAAATCACAGTGGTTTCATCCGGGAAGGTAACGGTGGGTGATTTGCCTTCGACAATCAGAAAATCCGGCGGGCCTGACGGGCTGAGCAATTTGTTGTTGGCAACGTCTTCCCACCAATAGCGGAAATCTTCCGACGTAAACGGAGAGCCGTCGGACCATTTGTGCCCTTCGCGCAGTTTCAGGGTGAACTTGCGGCCGTCTTCGTTTTCAAACGACGCCAGCAAATCGGGGATAATCTCGTAGTTCTGGTCGAAACCGACCAGCCGGGCATAGCCATAGACAACCATCTGGCGAATATCTTTGGAGCGCGTGATCATGGTGCGCAGGGTGCCGCCCTGTTTGCCGAATTCGCGACCCTTTGCTGCCAGATCGACAATCAGTGGGTCCGCTGGCAGGCGCTCCTGAACGGGAGGCAGATTGCCCGCTTCTACTTCCGCGTTCCAGAACGCGCTTTCCTGCGGCGTCGGGATCGTCTCGGCCGTGGCGGGCAGCATCCCGATGAACGCCAGCGAAGCGGCCAGGATCAGGGGGCGAGTGGTCTTAAACATGGCAACGTACCTTATGGCCCGGTTCCAATTCCACCAATGAGGGTATCACGGTGTCCGAGAAACGAAAGGCTTCATCCCAACTGTCCGGCGCGCCGGCGCCCAAGGAAACCACTTGCAGGTCGATCGGGCGATTGATGTCGGGTTCGGGTTGAGCGGCAATCAGCGCTTTGGTGTAGGGGTGGCGCGGATTGTAGAAAAGAGTTTCGGGTGGTGCTTGCTCGACGATCAGGCCTCGACGCATCACGGCAACTTCGTCGGCGATCCGTGCGACCACAGCCAGATCGTGCGAGATGAACAGATAGGACAGATTCAGGCTATCCTGCAGATTTTCCAACAGGGTCAGAATCTGCCCCTGTACCGATACATCCAGCGCCGAGGTGGGTTCGTCACACACGATGAGCTGCGGGTCGAGCATCATGGCGCGGGCTATCGACAGACGTTGCCGCTGGCCCCCCGAAAAGGCGTGTGGATAGCGTTTCAGCATGTCGGCTGTCAGGCCGACGCGCTGCAACATCTCGGCGGCCTTGTCGCGCTGCTCGGCGGTTGTTCCGATGCGGTGAATTTCCAGCGGCTCAGTCATCGCGTCCTGAATGCGCATCCGCGGGCTGAGCGAGCTGTAGGGATCCTGAAACACCATCTGCGCATTGCGCTGAAACGCCGTGCGCTGGGCGCGGGTCATGTTGTGCACCGTGACGGGATCGGCATTCGGCGCGGTGCGAAACAGGACTTCTCCGCCGGGATCGGGCAGTTCCGCACCCAACGCGATCCGCGCGGCTGTCGTTTTACCTGATCCGCTTTCACCGACAATGGCCAGCGTCTTGCCACGTGCAAGATTCAGATCGACCCCTTTGCACGCATAGATTTCCTTGTCGGCCTGCCACCCTTTGCTGGACCGCATCGTGTAGGTCTTTGAGACGCCCTTCATCTGAAGGATCAGATCGTCGTCCGGCATCGGTATGCCCACAGCAGCCTGATCAGGAATTTCCGGCGCAGCATCAAACAGTTGTTTGGTATATGGATGCGCCGGGGAGGTCAGGATTGGTGCGGCCGGGCCAGCCTCCATGATGCGGCCCTTGTGCATGACCACAACCTGTTCGGCCATGTTGGCAACCACGCCCAGATCATGGGTCACCAGAATAAGCGCCATGCCAGTCTCGCGCTGCAATTCCTTGATCAGCCCCAGAACCTGAGCCTGAGTGGTCACATCCAGCGCGGTGGTTGGCTCGTCCGCGATCAGCAACTCGGGTTTGGATACCATGGCCATCGCAATCATGGCGCGTTGGCGCATTCCGCCCGACAGCTCGAACGGGTAGGAGTCATAGGCGCGCTGCGGATCTGGAAAACCCACGCGCTCGAACTGCGTCAGGACCTTTTTTCGCGCTTCAGACTCGGAAAGCCCACGATGCAGCCACAGGACTTCACTGACCTGATTCCCAATCTTGTGCAGAGGTGACAGTGATCGCATTGGTTCCTGAAAGATCATCGAAACGCGATTGCCACGAATGCCGCGCATTTCCCGTTCGGTGACCGCTGTCAGGTTACATGTGCCCTTGGAATCATTCAAAGTTATCGTGCCGCTGCGTATCTGGGCCGTTCGCGGCAGAATCCGCAAGACGGCCCGGCACGTGATGGTTTTACCCGATCCCGATTCACCGACCAGCGCCAAGGTTTCCCCTGGTTTGACATCAAAGTTCACATCCGCGACCACGGAACTTCCCGCACCAAAGCCGATGCTGAGGTCTCTGACGCACAACAACGCGCTCATGCAGGCTTTCCAACCGTTTGGCCGCTTGGTGACATCGGTCGTTTCAACTCCCCGTGATTTTTTCGCCAGTGTCGCGCGGTTCCGCCTGTCTAGTCAAACCCGTTCTTGGGCTGAAATGTCGCGAAAATGTGAAACTTTGGGCTTCGTCGCTACACAAAGTCTTGAGAATTTGTCATCTAAGGCGGCGTCGGGGGCACCTATGCTTTCGATTGGTATCAAGGAGATATTTGCCAGTGTCCGAGAATCAAAGCCGTCTGGACTTGTTTATCGATCGTATGGTGTCGCAGCGCGCCTGCCTGGATCACGCGATTGCGCAAACGGCAGGCATGGCTGGCCCGGTGTTTGAACTGGGTCTGGGCAATGGGCGCACCTATCATCATCTTGTGCAGCATATCGATGGACGCCCTGTCTTTGTGTTCGAACGCGCGGTGGCTTCGCACCCTGATTCAACCCCGCCCGAGGATCGGGTGATCTTGGGGGATGTGCGCGAGACGCTGCCAGCGGCGGTCGACAGGTTTGGACCGACAGCAAGCCTGATTCATGCAGACCTTGGGGGGCATAATCGCGAAAAGAACGACATCTTTGCGCGGCTTGTTTCCCCGTTTATCGAGCCCTTGCTGGCGCGGGGTGGATTAATGGTATCAAGCGACCGGATGTATTTCGAGGCGCTGGAGGAAATGCCGTTGCCCGAGGGTGCCGTCGAAGGGCGCTGTTTCATCTATCGGCGCTGACCAGAGAGAAGGGGCCTGCATGATATTCTACGATTGCTCTACGGCCCCAAACCCGCGCCGTGCCCGCATGTTTATCGCGGAAAAAGGGTTGGACATCGAAACGCACGAAATCTCGATTGCTGAGGGCGCGCAGTTGAGCACTGAGTTTCGTGCAGTGAACCCCCGGGCCACAATCCCGGTTCTGGTAACGGATGAAGGCGCAGTCCTGACCGAAAATCTTGGCATCGCCGCGTATCTTGAAGCGCGTTTCCCCGAGCCGTCCTTAATGGGCCGTACCGCTGATGAAAAAGGGTTGGTCTTGATGTGGAACGCAATTGCCGAGCAGCAGGGTGGTGCGCCCATCGCTGAGGCTTTGCGCAACAGCCATCCGGCGTTCAAAGACCGTGCCATTCCCGGCCCTGTTAACCATGCGCAGATCCCTGAGCTGGCGCAGCGTGGGCGCGAGCGGGTTGCGTCGTTTTTTGAACTGCTGGAGGCGCGGCTGAAGCAAAGCGCGTATGTCGCGGGCGATGTATTCACTCTGGCGGATATATCCACTTTTGTTTTTGTCGATTTCGCGCGCGTCATTAAGATGCGGATACCGGACGGCAATACGAACACGCAGGTTTGGTTTGAAAGCGTGAAAGCCCGCCCAAGCGCCCAGCTTTAGGTTTGCAAAGCATTCGGCAGAGTTCTCGCATTCCGTACTGTACATAAATGTCTAGACAGAACTGAACAGTGCCACTAGCGTCTTCCCAGATTCTGTTCAGGGAGGTCGGGATGAAATCCCAATATCGCGTAGTGGTCATTGGTGGGGGCGTCGTTGGTGCTTCGGTTCTGTATCATCTGGCCAAATTCGGCTGGTCGGATGTGGTCATGCTGGAGAGGCGGCGGCTGGCATCGGGATCGTCCTGGCATGCAGCGGGCGGCATCCATGCCCTGAACGCCGATCCAAACATGGCCTCATTGCAGGCCTACACAATTGACCTGCTGAGTGAGATCGAAAAAGAATCGGGCCAGAATATCGGTTTGCACATGACCGGTGGTCTGACGCTGGCCGGTACGCCTGAACGCTGGGAGTGGTTGCAGGCCAATTACCGCATCTTCCAGTCAATCGGCATTGATGATTGCGAGCTGCTGACCCCGCAAGAGGCACAGAGACGCTGCCCGATCATGTCAACCGACGGTGTTTTGGGCGCGATGTGGGCGGATCGCGAAGGGTATATCGATACGACAGGCACTGTTCAGGCTTATGCGACTGCGGCCAGAAAACGTGGTGCCGAATATTACGAGGAAACCAAGGTCAAAGAGCTGATCCAGACAGATGATGGTTGGCAGGTTGTGACCGATAAGGGCACGATCACCTGTGAACATGTGGTCAACGCGGCCGGGCTCTGGGCCAAGCAGGTTGGGCGTATGGCCGGGGTAGAGTTGCCAGTCTCACCGTTGAAGCACCACTATCTGATCACAGACACTGTGCCCGAAGTGGCGCAGGCGGATTTCGAGATGCCGATGACTGTGGACCTCGAAGGATTCACTTATATGCGGCAGGACCAGAAGGGTGTTCTGGTGGGGATCTACGAGGTCGATCACGAACACTGGGCGATGGATGGCGCGCCGTGGAACTATGGCGAGGAACTGTTTCAGGAACAGCTTGACCGGATCGAGAACGAACTGACATTGGGCTTTGAGCGGTATCCGTCAATCCAGAACGTGGGCATCAAGACATGGGTCAATGGTGCGTTCACGTTCTCGCCGGATGGTAACCCGCTGGTTGGTCCGGTTCCGGGCAAGCGCGGCTATTGGACCGCCTGCGCGGTGATGGCCGGATTCCTGCAAGGTGGTGGCGTTGGCAAAACGCTGGCCGAATGGATGATCCATGGTGAGCCCGAAGCGGATGCATGGCCGATGGATGTGGCGCGCTATGGTGATTTCGCACAGAACAAGCGGTATATTCGTGAAACCACTGGCCAGTTCTATTCGCGCCGCTTCGTGATGACCTACCCGAACGAGCAATTGCCTGCGGGTCGCCCGTTGAAGATGGCCCCGGCGCATGACGCGATGACCGAGGCCGGATGCAAATGGGGTGTCAGCTGGGATCTGGAGGTGCCGTTGTATTTCGCACCCAAAGGGTTCGAGGAAACGCCAACGCTCAAACGTTCGAACGCGCACGACATCGTGGCCGCTGAATGCAGGACCATCCGTGAGGGCGTGGGCCTGATGGATATCACGGGTTTTTCCCGCTTTGAGGTTTCGGGCCCAAATGCCGAGGCTTGGCTGGATAACGTTATGGCATCGAAACTGCCCGCCCCGGGTCGTGCCAAACTGGCGCCGATGCTGGGTGAGGATGGGCGGCTCAAAGGCGATCTGACCGTGTTGAACTGGGGCGATGGCACCTGGTGGATCATGGGCAGCTATTACCTGCGCGCCTGGCATATGCGATGGTTCAACGATCATATGATGGATGGGGTCACCGTCCGCGACCTGGGAGAGGAGTATTGCGGGTTCGCCGTGGTCGGACCAAAATCGCAGGCGGTGGTCGAAAAATTGGCCGAACAGGATATCTCGGGTCTGAAATTCATGGGCTGCGGTGATTTCGACATCGGTCTCGTCCGTGCCCGCGTGGCTCGTATGTCGGTGACCGGCGAAAAAGGGTATGAAATCAACTGCCGCTATGGCGATCATATCAAGCTGCGCCGCATTTTGCTGGAAGCCGGTGCAGAAGAGGGTATCCGCGAGTGCGGTTTCAATGCGATGCTGTCAACCCGGCTTGAGAAAAGCTTTGGCATCTGGTCGGCAGAGTTCACGCAGGCTTACACACCCGGCATGACCGGCATGGATCGCTGGATCGACTGGGACAAGGGTTTCATCGGCAAGAAGGCCGCTCTGGCCGAACGGGATGGCAATGGCCCGGCGCAGGTGCAAGCGACACTGGAAATCGATGCGTTGGACGCCGATGCCAGCGGGTATGAGCCGGTCTGGGCCAATGGCGAACGCGTAGGTTTTGTGACCTCAGGCGGTTATGGGCACCACATCGGCAAGTCGTTGGCAATGGCCTTGATTGACCGTGACAAGGTGGACCCGGGTACGGAACTGTCTGTCCATGTCGTAGGGGTGGAATGTCCGGCGCGGGTAATTGCACCGTCGCCCTACGACCCTCAGGGCAAAGCGATGCGGGGCTGATCATGGCCGCTCCGGACCGACGACGCCGAAGGCGAGGGGGCGAGGCTGCCCCGCAGCCCAGCCGCGATGTGAACTATCGCCAGCTCAGGAACCCTTTCCCCTTGATGGAGGTGTTCCCGGCTGACCGGATCGCGGACATGCACGAGACAGCGTTGCGTACGCTCGAGGAGTTGGGTGTAAAGACCCTGCTTCCCGAAGCGCGCAAGCTGTTCAAGCAGGGTGGCGCGCGTGTGGATGAAGGCAGTGAAATGGTCTTTATCGGGCGCGAGATGGTTGAGGCTGCCGTTGCCTCGGCCCTCAAATCTATCGCTTGTCGCGCCGGTTCGCGGCATCGGGATTTCACTCTGGCACTGGGTTCGCTGGTTTTTCAACCGGGGGCAGGCGCGCCGAACGCAACCGATCTTGAGCGTGGCCGTCGCCCGGCGACAGGTCAGGATTATCTGGAGTTTCTAAAGCTCACCCATCATTTCGATGTGTTCCAGATGATCTCGCCTCAGGTTGAACCTCAGGATATACCGACGCATTTGCGCCACTACTTCACGACACAAGCGCAGATGGAACTGACCGACAAGTTCCCGTTCCTCTTCTCGCGCGGCACGCCGCAGGTCATGGATTGCTTTGAGATGCTGTCCACGGCGCGCGGTCTGTCGGATGATGAGTTCCGGGGCAATGCGCATTGTTACACGATCATCAACACAAACAGCCCGCGCACGTTGGATATTCCCATGGCGCAAGGGCTGATCGACTTTGCGCGCCACGGTCAGATGTCGATCATCACACCGTTCACTCTGATGGGGGCGATGGCGCCGATCACCGTGGCCGGGGCAATCACCCTGTCCCATGCCGAGGCGCTTGCCGCGCTGACCTTGACGCAGCTGACCAGACCGGGCGCTCCGGTCTGTTATGGCACGTTCACCAGCAACGTGGACATGAAATCCGGCGCGCCTGCATTCGGGACGCCCTCGCATTTTCAGGCGTCACTTGCCGCAGGCCAACTGGCGCGTCACCTGGGCTTGCCCTGGCGGTCAGCGGCAGGGTCGGCGTCAAACAGCAACGACGTACAGGCGGCGAATGAAAACCAGTTTGGCCTCTGGGGTTGCCTGATGGCCGGCGCGACTGTGATCATTCATTCAGCGGGCTGGCTGGAAGGGGGATTGACCGTATCCTTCGAAAAGCTGGTCTGTGATGCCGAGGTGCTGAACATGGTGGCCGAGCTTTGCGCAGGCGCGCAGGCGGGGTCCGCTGAGATCGGCTTTGACACCGCTTTAAGTGAGGTCGCGCCCGGCGGTCATTTCTTTGCCTGCCCGCAGACGATGGAGCGCTACACCACCGAGTTCTATCAACCGCATGTCCATGACTACGCCAATTTCGGCACATGGACCGAGCGAGGATCGACGGATGCCAACCAACGTGCAACGGGGGTTTGGCAGGGTATCCTGAACGATTTCAAGGCCCCCGCCATAGACAATGATCGTTTTGGTGCCTTGCAGGACTTTATCGCACGCCGCACCGCAGAGGGCGGGGCGCCACCGGAGAGTTGAATGAACAACAAACCTATCCTTCACCGCGACGATCCCGAAGCCGAGCCCCTGATCGGCAATATCAAGGTGACCCGCGACGACTGGCTGAACGTGGCGATGGACGTGCTGATTTCGGACGGGGTGGACCAGATCAAGGTTCTTAACCTGGCCGAGCGGATGGCCGTGTCACGCTCATCCTTCTACTGGTACTTCAAGTCCAGACAGGAACTTTTGGATGCACTGCTGGCGCGGTGGCAGGCGACCAATACGGTTGCGCTTGTAAAACAGGCCGAAGCACCAGCCGACACGATAACGGGCGCGGTCTGCAACGTGCATCGTTGTGTGGTCAACACGGATTTGTTTGACACCGCATTGGATTTTGCCGTGCGCGACTGGGCGCGCAAATCGGGCAAAGTACGCCGTGCGCTGGACCAATCAGACACACGGCGGCTTGAGGCTTTGCACGCGATGTTCGCCAGATACGGCTATTCCGAGATTGAGTCCGAAACACGTGCGCGCGTGCTGTATTACATGCAGATCGGATATGATCTGGCACAATTGAACGAACCCTTCGAGACGCGGATCTCGATGGTGCCGCATTACCTATACGCCTTCACGGGCGTCGAACCGAAACCCGAAGAAGTTGAAGAATTCAGCGCATATTCCCGGCGCTACTGGAAAGGAGACCCGACATGAGTCAACCAGACGCAATCATCATCGGTACCGGCGTGATCGGCGCGGCCATCGCGTTCGAAATGTCCAAGGCGGGTTGGAAAACCCTGTCTCTGGATCGCAACGCACAGGTTGGACACGGTTCAACCGCCGGGTCCTGCGCGATCATTCGGATGCATTATTCCACCTTCGATGGAACGGCGTTTGCCTGGGAAGGCTATCATTACTGGCGCGACTGGGCTGACTATCTTGGCCTGCCGGAGGGGGCCAATCTGGCTCAGTTCAGGGAAACCGGCTGCCTGGTTATGAAGACCGAGGCGAACGGGATGCTGGAAAAGCACATGCGCAATTCATCAGAACTGGATTGCCCGTTCGAAGAATGGTCGGGGGACAAAGTGGTTGAACGCCTGCCGGTTTATTCGCTGGACAGCTTTGCCCCGGCGCGCCGAATGGATGACCCGGAATTCGGCCAGCCTAACGGGCGAAAGATGTCGGGTGGAGTGTACTGGCCTCAGGCAGGATATGTCACCGACCCGGCCTTGTCGGCGCAAAACCTGATGGACGCTGCCAAACAGCACGGAGCCGAGGTTCGCACCAGTGCCGAAGTAACCGAGATCCTGACCGAGGATGGACGTGTTTCCGCTGTAAAACTTGCCTCAGGCGAAGAAATCCGCGCAAGGGTTGTCGTGAACGTGGCCGGGCCGGGCTCGGCTATCATCAACAAGATGGCCGGAGTTCTGGATGACATGACCATCAAAACCCGCCCCCTGCGGCAAGAGGTCGTGCATGTCCCTGCCCCGGAAGGGTTCGACTTTGAAAACGACGGAACCATCGTCTCGGACAGCGACATTGCCTGCTACTGCCGCCCGGAACACGGCAACCACATCCTTGTGGGATCAGAGGATCCGGAGTGTGATCCGCATCAATGGTGCGAGGATGACGTCAACTACAACCGCGAGTTCACGGATCAATGGACCACACAGGCCATGCGATATGCGCAGCGCGTGCCTTCCCTTGGCATCCCATCGAAAACGCGTGGTGTGGTTGACCTTTACGATGCCTCAACCGACTGGATTCCGATCTATGACAAATCCAGCCTGCCGGGGTTTTACATGGCCTGCGGATCCAGCGGGAACCAGTATAAGAATGCACCGATTGCGGGTAAGATGATGGCAGCCCTGATCGCATATTGCGAAGGCGGAGCGGATCACGACGCGGAACCGCTGCAATTCGAACTGCCTTATATTAAACGGACCATCGACGTGGGCTTTTACTCACGCAAGCGCCCGATCAATGAGGAAAGCAGTTTTTCGGTTCTGGGCTAGTCGGGTTTTGGCATCGATCAAAGTCGAGCGGGGCAGGTTAACAGCTTGCCTCGCTATGACCGGCCGAAGGATAGGCGCATAGCTTCCGGGCTGCGCATCGGACGGCATATCCTGATACGAGCTACGTTGCCGTGAAAGTCACCCAGGCCCAGACCATCGCCACATAGGTCAGGTTGTGCAGGCACTGGTCTAACCCAGCCGCACGCCAGAACGCGGCTTGCGTCGGCTCAAGCTGTTTCTTGTCTGAATAGCTAGCTTTCAAGAAATCGATATTGAAATGAATGACCCATTCAAGCAGTCCGACAATCAGGATGAACAATACCGGAGCGCCAAACGCGGCAAACACGATGACAGAGCCCGCAACATGTACTGCTGCGTGCTGCGCGCGTCCCAAGTGAAAATACTCGCCTCGGCCAGAGAGCATTTTCGGTGTCTGGAGGTAGTAGTCAGCGAACATATGCTTGACCTGAAAAAGGCAAAGCATAAGTAACACCGCGCCAATACTGGCAGTCAAAAGAACCCTCCCGATATCGTTCTAAACTGACTTTAGGCAATAACACGGCCATGCGTAAATGAACTAGTTCACATAAGATAAAGAAAATTCTCAGGTGGGAAAAAATTTGCATAACGTGTCAGTATGGCAGTAAATTCAAACCGTTGAATCTGGGTGCGTGGCATCCGGGCCGCGTTATTAGCCAGCAGTAGGGGCAGGTTCCATAGAACGCACGATTTTCCGCTTTATCTGGAAATACTCCAAACGCGATCAGCTGATCCTGCTGGCTGTGACGGCGACGTTGTTTCCGCTGCTCTATCTTACGCTGGAGTTGCCCAAGCGTATCATCAACGACGCAATCGGTTCGACAACGGCCGAAGTGGATGTCTGGGGCTATACGCTTTCACAGACGAATTTCCTGATCATCTTGTGCTTTGCTTTCCTTGCTGCCGTGTTGGCGCACGGGCTGATGAAAATGCGCATCAACACCATGAAGGGTGTGCTGAGCGAACGCATGCTGCGACGGTTTCGGTATCAGCTGGTCAGCCGCGCGCTTCTTTTTCCGCAACCCTATTTCGAACGGGTCAGCCAGGGCGAAATGGTCTCGATGATCACAGCTGAGAGCGAACCGATGGGTGGTCTGATGGGCGATGCGATCAGCCAGCCGGTTCTGCAAGCCGGTCAGATGATCACCATCCTTTCTTTCCTGTTCTTGCAAAGCTTTTGGTTCGGGCTGGCCGCTGTCGCCCTGATCCCGGTGCAGGCCTGGTTAATCCCTAAATTGCAGCGTCAGATCAACCTGTTGAACAAGAAACGCATTCAGGAAGTTCGGGCGTTGGCTGCCCAGATCGGCGAAAACGCGGCAGGTGCGTCAACCCTCCGCAGCAATGGCGGCTGGCGCTATCGCCGGGCTATGGTTTCCGATCAATTGGGGCGGCTTTTCGCGATCCGCTTTGAGATTTACCAGAAGAAGTTCTTTATGAAGTTCATAAACAACTTCATCTCGCAGCTGACACCATTCATGTTCTACCTGATTGGTGGCCTTCTGGTGTTGCAGGGTTCGGTTTCGCTGGGGGCATTGGTTGCGGCGCTGGCGGCGTATAAGGACCTGAGCTCACCCTGGAAAGAGCTGCTGACCTATTACAACCAAACCCAGGACATGTCGTTGCGCTGGGATATCGTCGTTGACCGCTTCGATCCAGCCGGATTGAAGGACGAAGCGCTGTTCGAGGGCGAACCAGCAGAGCGCCCCCACCTGAGCGGTGATATAGCGCTAAAGCACGTCTCGGTTCGTGACATGGACGGCAATCAGGTGCTGGATGATCTGAATCTTACTTTTCCCGCTGGCAAGACGATTGGCATTGCCGCACCCAGCGAAGAGGACCGGCGCGCCATGGGTGAGCTGCTGACCCGCGAGATTTTGCCCGCTGCCGGCACGGTTCAGGTTGGGGATCTGAACCTGGCAGACCTGCATCAGGGCGTAGTGGCCGCACGTATCGGGTATGCAACGTCCCGCCCGGTCATGTTTCAGGGAACGTTGGGTGACAACGTGATGATGCCGATGCGGTTCAAACCCTTGGCTGAATCCACAGATGACCCAGATTTTGCCGAGACCTTGCGGGCTGGAAACAGCATGGATCCGTTCAGGGTGGAATGGCTTGACCCGGCGCTGGCCGGGTTTGAAGACGCGACGGCGTTGCGCGATTGGTGGTTGCAACTGATTGATGGAATGGGGTCCGGGGCTGCCCTGTTCCGGCGTGGCGCTGAACAGAGCTTTGTTGCGACCGAACACTGCGAACTGGCAAAGAAACTGGTCGAGCTGCGCCCGCTTGTGCGGCAGGCGGTCCATGACGCGGGTCTTGAGCAGCAGGCGCTGATTTTCGACCGGAATGCTTACAACCCGGCGCTGCCTGTTGCAGAAAACCTACTTTTTGCGACACCTCGCGTGCCGGTGACGCAGGCTTTGCTTGCCCGGCAGAAGGTTTTCCTCATGCAGTTGCGAGAGCTGGGGCTGGATGAGACGTTGATCGCCCTGACGCGTGACGTGATCGAGATGCTGCGCCAGATCTTCGGGTTCGACGGAACCGACCATCCGTTGTTCCGCAAGCTGGGTCTTGATGCAAAGACCTATGAGGCAGCCGTGGAGCTGGTTGAACAGACCCGCAGAGAGGGAACGTCAGGGCTGGATGACGAACAGCTGGCCAGTATGTTGGCCGTGCCTTTCGTCGTCTCGGCTGAACAGATTGGCCCGGCGTTCACGGATGAGCTGAAGGACCGCATTCTGGAACTGAGGCAGAGTCATTCGGACAAGCTGTTGGAAAGTCTCAAGGACGCTTTTGTTCCGCTAGACCCGGAAGATTTCGCGCCTGGATTGACGGTCATGGAAAACGCGCTGTTCGGCAAGGTCAGCCAGATAGGTGGCGCGCGATCGGATGAGGCCCGCAAGGTCATTGTGGACGTGTTGGAGGAGAACGGCGCGCGTCCTTTGGTGGTCGAGCTGATTTATGACATTCCGGTTGCTTTGGGTGGGCAGAGCCTTCCGGCGGTTTTTGCCGAACCGCTGGCGTTTACCCGCGCGACAATCAAGAAGCCGGATATCCTGATCCTGGAGCAGGCATTGGCCAGTTACGACATGAAAACGCAGGTGTCGGTCTACAAGAAGCTGCGCGAGTTGTTGCCGGATGCCACGGTGTTCTACCTCAATGACCAGTTCGAAAACCCGGACGTATTCGACATGTTCGTGGAAATCCGGCAAGGTCGTGTCGTCTCGGACGGAGGACCGGTGGACGTGGGAAAAGACAGCGCATCTTCAGCAGATCTGGCGCGGAAACTGCGCGCGCTGGAGCAGACCCCCTTGTTTTCGGGGCTGGACCGGAGGCAATTGCGCCTTCTGGCTTTTGGCGCGCAGTGGTTTGATGCCAAGCCCGGGCAGGTGGTGTTCCTGAAAGATGATCAGCCGACCGACGGCGCGTATGTGGTGCTGGAGGGTGAAGCCGGCTTGTACCTGCCGCAGGAAGATGGCCCCGACCAGTTGATCACCACCGTGGGGCCGGGCGCATTGGTGGGTGAGCTTGGTCTGATCCGCAAAGAACCACGCGCGCTGAGCATGGTGGCCGAAACAAACCTATCCTGTCTTCGGATCGGTGAGGAAGAGTTCCTGGCCGTTGTGGAAAACGATGCGGCAACCGCGTTCAAGCTTATGCAGGTGATCGCCGGTTACGTGTCCAATTAGGAGTGATCAGTTGGCAGGTTCGCAAAACAGATCGTACAGCAGACCGATCATCTGCGCAGCATTCCCATCGCGCAGCGAATAATAGATCGTCTTGCCATCTCTTCGGGTGGTGACAAATCCTTCCTCCCGCAGACGTGCCAGCATTTGGCTGACGGCGGCTTGCCGCAATTGCAGCAAATCCTCAAGTTGGCCTACCGATTTCTCACCGTTTCCGAGGTGGCACAGGATCATCAGGCGCCCTTCATGCGCCAGTGTCTTGAGAAATGCAGCCGCGCGGGCTGCATTTTCTTTCATTTCAGATGGTGTGTCCGAGGTGTGTGCCTGAGGTTCGGTTTCTAGGAGTGTCACGTTTTGACCGTTGTTCCGTTAATCTTGGGTTAATATGCCTCAAACACGTCTGTGTTGTCACCCCTCGGTTGCAGGGGCACCGCCCTGAAAAGCATTGCCGTTAACGTAATCGCAGGGCTCCTCCTGCATTTGCAGATGCAAGCCACGACCTTCATACGGGTGCGCGCGGGCCAGGTCTTCGTCGACATCGATCCCAAGTCCTGGACCGGTCGGAGCGATCACAAAGCCGTCCTCGACCTGAATTGATCCTTTGATAAGCTGATCGTGGAACGGTGTTTCAATGGTTTCCAGCAGCAGCAGGTTCGGGATCGACGCGGCCAGGTGGATATTGGCGGCCCATTCCACCGGACCCGCATAAAGATGCGGCGCCATCTGAGCGTTGAATATCTCTGCTATGGCGGCGACTTTCTTCATCTCCCAGATTCCGCCGGCACGCCCCAGCGCCGGTTGCAGGATTTCCGCAGCCCCGGCGCGCAGAACGGCTCCGAACTCGGCCTTGGTTGTCATGCGCTCTCCGGTGGCGATGGGGATACGGACGTTGCGGGCGACACGGGCCATGTCTTCGATCATATCGGGTGGCGTGGGTTCTTCGAACCATAGGGGCTGGTACGGTTCCAGCGCCTGCCCCAGCCGGATGGCCCCGGCCGTGTTGAACTGCCCGTGTGTGCCAAACAGCAGGTCAGCCTTGTCCCCTACCGCTTCGCGAATTGCCTTGCAAAAGGCGACGGACATGGAAATGTCACTCATCGCGGGCATGTGGCCGCCACGGATTGTATAAGGGCCCGCCGGGTCGAATTTCACGGCGGTATAGCCGCGCCGCACCATTTCGGCAGCTGTTTCACCCGCTTGTTCGGGAGAGGTCCAGAAGTCGGTCAGATTGTGATGCGGCAAAGGGTAGAGGTAAGTGTAGGAGCGAATTCGTTCGTTCACCTTGCCGCCCAACAGCGCATAAACCGGGCGGTCGCGATCCTTGCCCAGAATATCCCAGCAGGCGATCTCTAACCCCGAGAATGCGCCCATCACCGTCAGGTCGGGGCGCTGCGTGAAACCGCTGGAATAGGCGCGACGGAACATAAGTTCGATGTTTTCGGGGTTCTCGCCCAGCATGTGCCGTTCGAACACATCCCGGATGACGTGGCGCATCGCCTCGGGTCCGACGGACGAGGCATAGCATTCGCCCCAACCGGTGATGCCGGTGTCAGTCGTCAGTTTAACCAATATCCAGTATCGCCCCCCCCAACCCGGAGCGGGTGGGGCGGTGACGATGATGTCGAGATCCTGCAGTTTCATCTCAGTTTCTCCGGGCCGGGGGATCAGGTTCTGTCGAACAGGATCACGTTGCGCTTGGCAGATCCGGTTTTGGTATCGGCAATGGCCTCGTTGATCTGATCCAGCGACCAGCGGCCCGAGATCAACTCGTCCAGTTTCAGCCGACCTTGCTCGTAGAGGTCGATCATCCAGGGGATGTCCCGCTGAATAACCACATCACCCATTTTCGAGCCGACAACACCCTGACCCAGGGCTGCCAGAACAACCGGTTCATAGCTGGCCATGCCGCCCGAATGCGGCATTCCGATCATGATGGCCTTGCCGCCGCGGCCAAGATAGCGCGGGGCCTGATCATAGGCGGCGATTGCGCCGACCGTAATCAGAACCGCATCGGCCCCGCGCCCGCCAAGGGCTTTGAACGCTGCTTTCCAGGGCTCTTTCAGGCTGGCCAATACGCCATGGGTCGCGCCGAATTCCTTTGCGATTTCCAGTTTTTCTTCTGTCATGTCGACGGCCACGATCCGTCGTGCACCGGCGATCCGTGCGCCCTGAATGGCGTTCAGGCCAACACCACCCGCGCCGATGACCACGACATCCTGACCCGGACGCAAATTGGCCGCGTTTACCGCAGCACCAACCCCGGTGATTACCCCGCAAGACAGAAGGCTAGCCAGGTCTTTGGGCAGGTTTTCGGGGATCCTGACGATTTGCCGATGGCTCACCACGACCTTTTCGGCAAAAGCGCCGCAGGCCATGGCCTGTTCCAGAGGACTACCGTCAGCCGTTTTTAGCGGGCCTTTGACGGTGTCGTACGGTGTTTCGCAATTTGTCGGGTGCCCTCCGGCACAGGTGGGGCAGGACCCGCACGCGCGGATCAGCGTTACAACCACAGGCTCGCCAATCCTGAAGTCACCGGCGGCCTCTCCAACTGCGGAGATCACGCCTGCGGCTTCGTGGCCGTAAACGGCGGGCAGAAAGCCGCCCCAGGCACCTTCGGCATAGGATATGTCCGAATGGCAGATGGCTACTGCATCCAGCGTCACTTCGACCTCGCCCGTGCCGGGGGGTGCCAGCTGAACCTCTTCGATAACCAAGGGTTCGCCGAATGCCCGGCAGACTGCGGCTTTGATTGTTTGCATGTTTTCCCTCACTTCCGTTGGGCCCACGGTGGCGTGGGAAAGGATTGATCGCAAGGCAGAAACCGTCATGTGTGTGTCGTTGTTAAGCCACGACAGGCGGGGACCGGCGAAACAACACAAACCCGGCCAGCATCAGCGCCAGCGCCAGCAGGAACGGAGCACCCGGCAAGTACAGCGGTGTGTCAGGGCGAATGAATTGCGCAAATACGCTGGTCATGACCAAGGGCGAAATGACCATCGAAAGCGCGTGGAGCGCGGACAATACACCCTGCAACTCTCCTTGCTGCGAATCCGGTGTCGCTTTGGACATCATTGCCTGAAGTGCTGGTGTGGTGATTGCCCCGATTGCAGTGATTGGGATGAACAAAAGTGCAATGAACCCGTTGGTCAGAAAGGCCAGAATTGCGAAACTGAGGATTTCAAAACCCATCCCGTAGATAATGGCACCCCGCTCGCCGCACAATCGGATTGCGGGGCGGATCAGACCGCCTTGCACAACGGCCATGCCGATCCCATAGACGCCCAGTGACAGGCCGATCATCTGAGGGGGCCAGCCGAACCGCTCGGTGGTGAAAAAGGACCAGATAGCGGGGTAGACGTAGATTGAGACCGAATACAGAAAGTAGACCCACAGCATAGGTCGGATACCGGGCAGTGCAGCAATGGCGCGCAGCGAATTCACCGGGTTGGCGCGGCGCAAGTTGAAGGCGCGCCGGGTCTTGTCGGTTACGGTTTCAGGCATCACGAAACAGCCTACGGCAAAGATCAGTGCCACCAGTCCTGCCGCAGCCCAGAACGGGGCACGGGTTCCATATTCGCTGAGCAATCCGCCGATCACCGGGCCGAGGACAAAACCCACGCCAAAGGCCGCGCCCAACAGGCCAAAGTTCGCGGCCTTGTCCTTGGGATCGGAGATATCCGCCATGAACGCGGCAGCGGTGGAATGTGTGGCTGCGGTTATACCGCCGACAATACGACCGGCCAGCAACAGCCAGATACTGCCGGCCACGGCCATAACCATATAATCAAGCGCCATGACGAACAGCGACACCAGTAGCACGGTTCTGCGACCATAGGCGTCGGACAGGTTTCCAAGGATTGGACCAAAGACGAACTGCATCGCCGCGAAAGCGGTACTCAGCACTCCGCCCCAGATCGCCGCATTGGCAAGTGAGCTGCCCTGCACGTCTACAATCAGTTGCGGCATGATTGGCATCACCAGACCAATGCCCATTGCGTCGATCATGACGATGCTGAGGATGAAGAGTGATGGCAGGCGCATGGGACTCGGGCAGGTGATCTGTTCGTGGCACCCTAGGCACAGTCACCGAATGAGGGAAGACAGAGTTTTACGTACAATCTGCGGTATCACCCGAATTTGCTTGCCAATTCGCTTAGCAATCCGGCCAGTTCCTGTGGATGCGAGAAAAACGGAGAATGCGAACTGTCGATGGTTCGTCGCAGTTCCTTCGGGATGAACGCGCACATGTCCGCCTGATACTCCGTGGGGATTGTTTGGTCATCCGTGGTGCGGATATAGGCCTTGGGTACTTCGTTGAAATTCGTGCCGACCGGCAGTGGTGTTTCCTGGGGGAGAATGGCCTGTGGGCACAGGCGCGCATAGGCGTAAGGCAGAATATCGTCCGGACAATCGTGATAGAACAGCCTGGGGATGGCGTCTACCGACACGGTGTAAGACAGACCGTCTGCAGATTTTTCCACTGCGTGAGCAATGGTTTGCCATGGCCCGCGCCTGCGCATATCTGCCAGCGAAAGCCCATCGTGAGGCACGTAGGCGCACAGAAAGATCAGGGCGCGCATGGCGTCCGGCCGAGCCTCGGCTGCGGCGCTGATCGGATAGCCGCCCCACGAGTGACCCACGACAATCGTATCGGGCGTGCAAGCGTTCAGAACGGCATCGCGGCAACTGTCCAGTGTAACCTCGGACACCGGCGTTGGATCCGCACCATGGCTGGGCATGTCTATGGCCCGGGCAGAGTGTCCCAAAGCCTCAAGCGCAGGGATCAGATCGCGCCAGCACCAGGCTCCGTGGCAAGAGCCGTGGACCAACAGGAAAGACGCCATTGCTGTTCTCCTTCAGATATGCCCGATATCGGTCAGAAACCGGGTTAGGATTGCTGCGTATTCTGCGGGTTTCTCGACACAGGGCAAATGACCAGCTCTGCGGATCAGTTCGAACCGCGATCCGGGGATCAGGTCAACAGTTTCGCGCACCAGATCGGGCGGGGTCGAGTCGTCCGCGCTTCCGGCGATGCCAAGTGTAGGCAGGCGCAGGCCGCTTGTGGGTGTATAGAAGTCGGTCCCGGCGATGGCAGCGCAACAGCCCAGATACCCGTCAAGCGGTTGGCTGATCATCATGTCGCGCCATGACAGGTGGTCTTGCGCCGCGCGGAAATCACGAGAAAACCAGCGTTCCATCGTGGCGTCTGCCAGCGCTTCGATCCCACCGCGACGCACTGCGTCGATCCGATCCTGCCAGACTGCGGGTGTGGCGATTTTGGCAGCGGTGTTCGACAGAATCAGCGCACGTATCTGATCCATTCGTTTGACGGCCAGCCCCTGTGCGATCATGCCGCCAATGGACAGGCCGACAAAAACGCAGTCGCGAACCTTCAGGTGATCCAGCAGCGCCTCGGCATCGCGGATCAGGGCGCCCATAGAATAAGGCGCCGGTGGAACCGAGGATTGCCCATGCCCGCGTTTGTCATACCGGATGATGCGCAACCCCTTGGGCAAGTGCGGTAACACGGCGTCCCACAGGTGCAGGTTTGTTCCTAATGAGTTGGCAAAAACCAGTGGCGCGCCATCCGCCGCACCATCAACACGGTAATTCAGTTTCACGTCGCCCAGATCAGCGATCATCATGACTCAGGTCCTTGCAGCCCCGGCGTTCCAGGTGCAATTTGCACAGGTTTGGGGTGCCTGTCAGGTCAGGAATTCCAACGCCCTGGCAAAAACATCCGGATCGACGTTACCACCCGAAGTGACCACGATCACGTCGTCGCCCTCAATCTCGTCGCCCCGGAACAGGGCCGAGGCCAATGCAACTGCGCCGCCGGGCTCCAGCACGATCTTGAGGCGCAGGAAAGCAAGTGCCATGGCCCGCAGCGCCTCGTCTTCGGTGACCGAAATACCGGGCCCGCAAAGACGGTTGAGGATGGGAAAGGTGATGTCGCCGGGTTGCGGTGTCAGGATGGCATCGCAAATATTGCCTGATGCCGCGTTGTTGTTCTGAATCCGTCCCGTTGCCAGTGATCGTTTTACGTCATCGAACCCTTCTGGTTCGCACGGGCGTACCCTTAGGTCGGGGGCGTGTTTTTCAAGTGCCAGCGCAATGCCAGAGGTGAGGCCGCCACCACCACAACAGACCAGAACATCCGCCTGAGAAACCCCAAGTTCCGCTGCCTGTCTGGCGATTTCCAAGCCGGTGGCACCTTGTCCCGCAATCACCTGAGGCTCGTCATATGGCCGGATCAGGGTTAGCCCGCGTTCGGCGGCGATGGTTTCCCCGATCTCTTCGCGGCTTTCGTTTGCGCGGTCGTAAAGAACAACTTCACCCCCAAGCGCGCGGGTGTTTTCGATTTTCAGGTGCGGCGCGTCCGACGGCATGACAATGACCGAAGCAATTCCATGTTTCGACGCCGCCATCGCAACGCCCTGCGCGTGGTTGCCCGAGGAATAGGCAATCACGCCGCGCTGGCGTATGTCTTCGTCCAGCGCGGATATGGCAGACCAAGCCCCCCGAAACTTGAAACTGCCCGTATGTTGCAGGCATTCCGGCTTGACCCAAATTCGGCGCCCGGCGATCGCGTCAAGAAATGGCGACGACAGAATTGGTGTCTCGCGGACATGTCCCTTAAGCCGTTTGGCCGCGGCTTCGATCATTTCAATTGTGCTCATGCAGCGTTCTTCAATACCTTTTTGATGACATCCAGAGATTGAGGCTCATTCAAGAACGGAACATGCCCGCGATCCGGCACATCGGTCGAGATCAGACCGGGATGCCGCCGGTGCATCTCAGCCAGTGTTTCTGCGCTCAGAACGTCCGAGTTCGCGCCCCTGATCGCGCCGCAGGGAATGTTGCGCAGCGCTTCAAAAAACAACCAGTAATCGGGTATGGCACCACTCGCGGCCTGTTCCAGAAGCGCTTTGCGCAGGGCCGGGTCATAGCGCAGCGCCAGCCTGTCCCCTTGTTGTTTGTATTGAATTTCGGCCTGTTTGCGCCAGATCTCCAGGGGAACTCCTGGGAATTGCGGCTCCATCACATGTTTCAGGGCAGCAGCAGCTTCGTCATAGGTTTTCGCGGTGGGTTGTGCGCCCACGTAGGCCATGATCTTGGCGATGCCTGACGTCTCGATGACCGGCCCCACATCGTTCAGAATCACACCGGCCAAACGTTCGGGGTGGCTTGCCGCCAACGCCATGGCAATCAGCCCGCCCCGCGAGGTGCCCAGAATGACCGCTTTTTCGATGCCCAGAATATCCAGCAGTTCAATCGCGTCATGGGATTCACGAAAGACGTTGTAATTCATGAAATCGGGGTCGTAGTCCGAGCGACCGCGCCCCCTGTAATCCATAGCAATCATGCGCAGCTCAGTGGCATGTGGTGCGAAATACGAGAAATCCCGGCTGTTTCTGGTCAATCCGGCCAGACACAAAAGCGGCGTGCCCGATCCATGGTCTTCGAAATAGATGCGCTTGCCGTCCGAAGTCGTGAAGTCCGGCATCAAAGACCAGCCAGTTTGGGAATGGTGGTCAAGTCAGACAGTACATGCGCTGGCGTCCACGGCAGCCGGTCCATTGGTTCCCCGATCCGATTGACCCAGGCGGTGACAAAACCATAACCGCTGGCCCCTGCGGCATCCCAGCCGTTTGAACTGACGAACAAGACCTCGTTGCGGGCGCAGTCAAACCTGTTCTGAACCAGATCATAGACACGGGAATGGGGCTTGAAGACCCCAACGCTTTCGACCGACAGCACGTCATCCAGCACATCGCCGATCCCGGCGGACTGAACAGCGCCGTCCAGCATGGGCGGTGATCCGTTGGACAGGATGGCAGTCTGCATCCCGCCATCCTTGAGGGCTTTCAGCATGACAGGAACTTCGGGATAGGCCTGTAACTCCCAATAAAGATCCAGCAGGCGTTGGCGCAATTCTGGATTGCCCTGAAGGCCGGCAGCGTCCAGCGCCCAGTCCAGCCCGTCCTGTGTGACATCCCAAAAATCCGCATGGGCATCCGCCACAGCACGCAGCCATGTGTATTGCAATTGCTTCAGGCGCCAATGCCCTGCGACCTCGGGCCATTTGTCTTTCAGGGCTTCGAACTCCGGCTCGCCTGCTGCCTGCCGGGCGGCGGCCGCAACATCAAACAGCGTTCCGTAGGCGTCGAACACGCAGGTCGTGATTGCCATATGACCCTCCTTTGATTGCGCGCAGGTTGGCACAACGCGAAAGGGGGGGAAAGGGCCAAGGGTTTACAACTTTGTGTCAATCTCTAGGGTTGGCCGCTTAACCCCTAAAAACGGCCGGAGGCCACTATGACAGAAATCAAGCAAGGTGACACGGTTCGCATCCATTACACAGGGACATTGTTGGATGGCAAAGTCTTTGACAGTTCGGATGGGCGCGATCCGTTGGAGTTCGTGGTAGGATCGGGCCAGATCATTCCCGGTCTGGACAGTGCCATGCCCGGTTTGTCCGCAGGTGACAAGAAACGGGTCGAGATTGCCTGTACCGACGCCTACGGCCCGATCAACCCTGCGATGCGTCAGGAAATCCCCCGCGAAGGTATTCCCGAGGATATTCCGCTGGATCCGGGCACTCAACTGCAGATGCAGACACCGGACGGTCAGGCCGTACCTGTGACAGTTGTGGACGCCAACGAAGCGACTGTGACCCTTGACGGAAACCATCCGTTGGCCGGTCAGGATCTGGTGTTTGAGATTGAAGTAGTCTCGATCAATTGAGACATAGTTCGGGTTGGAACGACCGCCCGGACTTCAGCCGATCAAAGCTTCAACAGCTGCGCGCACCTGTGGCTGGGTGAAAAAGACGAACACCAGCAGCAATGATGTCAGCGCGAGCAGCAGCACTCTGGCCCGCTGGCTGAGGAAACCGGACTTTTTCCGGCTTTGCACTGATCGTGCGTTGTTTGCAATGATTTGATCTAGCTTGCTCATATCGAAGTCCTGCCGCCCAAAGATGGTGAAATCTTGGCGGCGGCAGGGAAAGATATGGTCACATGAAATCGGGTTGCGGCATGCCCAGAACGTGGAAACCACCGTCAACGCGGATGATTTCTCCGGACGTGCAGGCTCCCGCATCAGATGTCAGGTAAACTGCGGTCCCGCCAACAGCTTCCAGAGTGGCATTCGAACGCATCGGCGCATTCTGATCGCAGAACTTATATGTCCTGCGCGCCCCGCCAATGGCGGCACCGGCAAGGGTTTTCATCGGTCCCGGTGAGATTGCGTTCACGCGGATACCATCCGGGCCAAGGTCATTGGCCAGATAACGGGTCGCCGATTCCAGCGCCGCCTTGGCAACACCCATGACGTTGTAGTTCGGTACCACCCGGTTTGATCCCTGATAAGTCAGCGTCAGCAGCGAGCCCCCATTGTCCTTCATCATCGGATAGGCGCGGCGTGCCACCTCGATGAAAGAATAGGCCGACACGTCCATCGAGTGTTTGAAGTTCGCCCGCGTGGTATTCAGAAACCGGCCTGTCAGCTCGGATTTATCCGAATACGCAATGGCATGAACAACAAAGTCGATGGTGGGCCAACGCTGAGCCAGCTCACCAAAGGCGCGGTCCAGTGACTCATCGTCGGTCACATCGGCATCCACCATGAAATCGCTGCCAAGGCTTTGAGCGAGAGGTTCCAGCCGTTTGCCGAAAGCCTCGCCCTGATAGGTGAAGGCCAGTTCTGCGCCTGCCTCGTGCATAGCCTTGGCAATACCCCACGCGATTGAGCGGTCATTGGCCACGCCCATGATCAGGCCGCGCTTACCTTTGAGAAGATCCGACATCACTTTCACCCGTTATACTTAGACAGAATCATGGACCCGTTGGTGCCGCCAAAGCCGAAGCTGTTGGTCATGACACTGTCCAGTCCTGCGTTTTCAACCACTTCAGTTGCAATTTCACCGGGCAAGATGCCTTGGGCGAGTGTGTCGACATTGATCGACGGCGTGATGAAATCATTGTCCAGCATGAGCAGGCAGAAGATCGCCTCAAGCGCTCCTGCCGCGCCTTGCGCGTGGCCAGTCATCGATTTGGTCGAAGAAATCGGTGGCACATTGCCTTCACCGAAGATGCGGCGCACAGCCTCTACTTCACCTACGTCACCGACAGGGGTCGAGGTCCCATGTGCATTGATATAACCGACCTTGCGACCTTCGGGCAATGTGGCCAGCGCCAGCCGCATCGCGCGCTCACCGCCTTCACCCGAAGGGGCCACCATGTCGTGGCCATCCGAGGTAGCAGCATAGCCGGTGACTTCGGCATAAATCTTTGCGCCGCGGGCCAGCGCGTGCTCCAGCTCTTCCAGAACGAGGATGCCGCCGCCACCGGAAATCACAAACCCGTCACGGTTTTCGTCAAACGCGCGCGAGGCTTTGTCGGGCATGTCATTGTATTTCGACGACATCGCGCCCATCGCATCGAACAGGCACGAAAGCGTCCAGTCCAGTTCTTCGCCGCCGCCAGCAAACATGACGTCCTGTTTACCCAGCATGATCTGTTCGGCCGCGTTGCCGATGCAATGCAGCGAGGTCGAGCAGGCCGAGGTGATCGAATAGTTGATACCCTTGATCTTGAATGCGGTCGCCAGGTTTGCCGAGATTGTCGAACACATGCATTTCGGCACTGCGAACGGCCCGATCCGCTTGGTCGTACCTGTCTTCAGAACGGTCTGATGCGCCGTCAGCATCGCGCTTGTCGACGGGCCGCCGGATCCGGCCACCAGACCTGTGCGCGGGTTGACTACCTGGTCCTCGGTCAGACCGGAATCGGCAATCGCCTGGCTCATGGCGATATGTGCATAGGCGGCCCCGGGACCCATGAAGCGCAGGGTGCGTTTGTCCACGTGTTCAGCCACGTCAATCTTGAGCGTACCCGCGATCTGACTGCGAAATCCGTGTTCCGCCATCTGTTCGCTGGCTTCGATCCCGGACTTGCCTGCTTTGAGCGAGGCCAGAACCTCTTGGGCATTATTCCCGATCGAAGATACTACCCCCAGACCGGTGACGACTACTCGACGCATGTGCGCACTCCTTATTTCGGGTCGGTCAGGCTCAGGCCTCGGACAAAACGACCTTCATATCTTTGACATCATAGATCATCTCGCCATCGGCTTCGACGATTCCATCTGCCACACCCATGGTCAGACGACGTGTCTGAATCGCTTTTTTGAAATCGATTTTATACGTTAGCATCTTGCGGTCTGGACGAACCATACCGGTCAGTTTCACTTCGCCCACGCCGACGGCCATGCCGCGCCCTTGCCATCCGCGCCAACCAAGGTTGAAACCGGTCAGCTGCCATAGACCGTCAAGGCCCAGGCAGCCCGGCATAATTGGGTTGCCGGGAAAATGGCAGTCAAAGAACCAAAGTTCAGGGGTGATATCGAACTCGGCCAGCACATGGCCCTTGCCGTGCAGGCCACCGTCTTCCGAGATGTCGGTAATCCGGTCCATCATCAGCATTGGCGGGGCGGGCAATTGTGCATTGCCGGGGCCAAATAATTCGCCGCGGGCGCATTTCAGCAGATCGTCTTTGTCAAAACTGCTTGGGAACTGGGCCATTCTTGCCGCCTCTCCTGCCGTGGGTCCGTTCGTTATATCTGGCCTCGTCTAGCACCCGTTTGCAAGGTCCTGCAAGAGCAGCGGCCACATCATGTTGTGTATGCCGCGTTCTTTGCGAATGAATTTCATTTGAAATTGCCAACCATGCGCTCCTATATATAATGGAAGTAACTATGGGTATCGGATCAATGACACCGCAGAGCGGCGATATAGCAACGGGTTGGCTGGTGAACGCCGGCCTGCGTCCGACGCGTCAGCGTGTGGCGTTGGCCGAGCTTCTGGTGGGCGATGGCCGGCATCGTCACGTCACCGCCGAGAGCCTGTTTGAATCGGCCAAGGCGAATGGCGACGCTGTTTCACTGGCGACGGTTTACAATACCCTGCGCGCGTTTTGCGACGCTGGCGTTCTGCAGGAAATCACCGTGGACGGGTCAAAAAGCTATTTCGACACGAATACGCATGATCACCCTCATTTTTATTGGGAGGATGAGGCGCGCCTGAGTGACGCGCCGTCGGACCAATTGGTGATTCAACGCCTGCCCGAAGCACCCGAAGGGGTCGAGATTGCCTCGGTCGACGTTGTCATTCGCCTGCGCAAAAAGTAGCGCCAATACCGCCTTTCAAACTCGCCAACAACAAACGTTCAACCTGATCAATCGTTGCGTCAGCGGGCCCTGTTCCGTGGCGCGCAAGTACAACCGATTCAGTTGCGTCCTGATTGCTGATCGGAACACTGACAAGACGTTTATTGTCATAACTGACCGGGTTGAGCGGGCTGGTATAGCTGATCCCGATCCCTTCGCCATGGGCGGCAAGACTGCGCTGGATCTCAATCGATGCCGCCCTATGCGCGACAGTCGGGTGCAGACCGTTGCGCCGAAAGAGACTGAGGATGTGTTGGGCCGACCAGCCTTCTGTTGACAAGATCAACGGGTGAGCAGCCAAGTCAGCCAGTGAGACCATGCCCGCTGTCGCCAACAGATGATCCGGTGGCATTAGGGCCTTTGGTCGACTGTCGAACAGTTTTGTTCGTGTGAACCCGGCATCCATTGTCAGCTCATAGGTGATGGCAATATCGATCTGGCCATCAATCAATCTGTTCAACAGCCCTTCGAAGGAGGCGGCAAAATAAGTGATAGCGATGTTTGGAAAAGCATCGCGCAGATGGTGCAGGGCGGGTGCCAGCAGGAAGGGCGCGAGGTCCGTAAAACACCCCAGTCTTAGACGTGTCGTGCCCGGCGACGGAGTTTCTGATGCCTCGATTTGGGCTGCGTCTTTCAGAAGGGTCTCGGCCTGATCGATGAATTTTCGCCCCTGAGGCGTCAGCGCCATGGCCGAACCTCGGCGGCGGATGAACAGAGGGTGACCCAAATATGCTTCGACACGCGTCAGGGCTGTGGACAGGGCTGGTTGCGAAACATTCAGGTATTGTGCGGCTGCGGACAGGCTGCCGTGGCGCCCGACCGCGCAAACATATTCGTACTGACGCAGTGAAATATATAACATGAAGTTAATTATAACTTCGAAAGATATGATTTGAATAGAACACATCTTCAACGCAAAAGATTGGAAAACGAATGGAGACCCGGATGCCTCACCCGCTTGTTACTCAAGAAATGATCACAACTTATCAGGATGATGGCGTCGTTCTGATCAAAGGGCTGTTTGCAGACTATGTGGATCAACTGCGGAAGGGTGTGGCCGCGAATATGGCAGAGCCTGGTCCGTATGCATCAGAAAACAAGAAAGAGGGTCAAACGGGTCTGTTCTTTGACGATTACTGCAACTGGACCCGCATCCCGCAGTTCCGTGAGGTGATCGAAAACTCGCCTGCGGCCGAGGTCGCAGCGGACCTGATGCAGTCGAAAAACGTGCAGGTGTTTCACGACCACGTATTGGTAAAAGAGCCCGGGACATCCATGGCCACGCCCTGGCATCAGGATGGCCCATATTACTTCGTTGAAGGTCAACAAACCATCAGCTTCTGGTCTCCGCTGGATCCGGTCAGGCAGGCGACGTTGCGCTGTGTCGCAGGTTCTCACCGGTGGGAGAAAGAGGTGCTGCCAACCCGCTGGGTTTCCGAGGAAGGTTTTTTCCCGGATGAAGGGCAGTACATCCCCGTGCCGGACCCAGATGCCGAGGGCATGAAAGTCGTTGAATTCGAAATGGACCCCGGTGACGCCGTTGCCTTCAATTATCGCACCCTTCACGGTGCGCGGGGTAACCACTCGGATAGCCGTCGCCGCGCCTTTTCTCTGCGGTTGGTCGGCGATGACGCACGGTATGTAGAGCGTCCAGGCAGAACCTCTCCACCTTTTCCCGGCCATGGCATGACGCCGGGGCAGCGTCTTCGCGAAGACTGGTTTCCGGTCCTGTTTCAGCGCTGAGACGATTCAGAACCACTGGCCTGATTCGATCAGGCCCAGATCCAGCAGCTGCCGCGAGTGCCATTCAAAAGGCACAGAGTTGCGCCAGCTAAAATTCGGAATGTCAAAAGTCGACCCGGCATTTGTTTTGAGCGCCTTCGCGGCGCGGAAGGAACAAATAGCCGCGGTCATGTTGTGGTGCCATGGGCAGGAATAGGTATTGAATTCCGGCTCATTGAACGTGTGGTCCGATTTCAGGATCAGGCCCTTTTGCGCCTTAAACAGAGCGATGCGGTCGATGCGACGGCGTTCATAGGGAATGTGATCCTCGAACCGCCAGCGTAAGCCACCCGACAGGTCCACCTGGCGGTCCAGCGGTTGGCCGTCAGGGTCGCGGCGTGATTGGGCATAATAACCCGTTTTGTCGAACAAAGCCTGTTCGGGGGCGACACCGTTGGGAAAAGCGGTCAGGTCCTCGGCATAAAGGTCGATGACGTAGCTCAGCATAGCGTTGCGGCGTTCTTCGCTGTGAAAGGCCAGCATCTCAGCAATGCTGCGCGTTTCGCAAAACGGAAAGAACAGGTACTCGGCGTTATAGCAGTAATACATCCAAATGCCGGGTGCGGCCTGAATTATTCTGTTCAGGGTATCGAAAACCACCGTTCGGGGAACGCACTTCAAGGTGACCCGATGCACCCGGTCGGTCAACGCGGGCTCCAGTCGGAACTCCTGAGGCATGAAGGCGATAACGGATTTGAACCCAAGCTTCAGATGGTGATGCAGAGTACTTTCCAACTCGACCTCGTCCTCGGCAAAGACCATCGCAACGGGGCCTTGCGCCATTGCGGGCTGCCCGGCTTTCAGGAAATGGTCGAGGGAATCGTATTGCATCGGCTGTTTTCAGTTTTGTCTTGCTGGAAAGTTCCGCCAAATTCGGGTAATTGCGCCCGCATTGCAAGCGGCGTTCGAAGCATATAGACGACGCCGGTCCAGCGAATGCAAAGGCCCGTCTCATGTCCGAACCGAAGAAGCTGTTTATCAAGACCTATGGCTGTCAGATGAATGTCTATGACAGTGAACGCATGTCCGAGGTGCTGGGCGGGCAGGGCTACGTTGAAACCCAGACACCTGATGATGCGGATATGATTCTGCTAAACACCTGCCACATCCGTGAGAAAGCGGCAGAGAAAGTGTATTCCGAACTGGGGCGCTTCAAGGGTCTGAAGGCCGAGAAGCCTGATCTGAAAATCGGCGTGGCGGGCTGTGTCGCTCAGGCGGAAGGCGAAGAGATCATGCGCCGCCAGCCGCTGGTTGATCTGGTGGTCGGCCCGCAAAGCTATCACCGCCTGCCCGAGATGGAGGCAAAGACCCGAGCGGGCGAAAAGGCGTTGGACACGGATTTCCCCGAAGAAGACAAGTTCGAAAAATTGAAAAACCGCCCCAAGGCCAAGCGCGGACCGACGGCGTTTTTGACTGTTCAGGAGGGCTGCGATAAATTCTGCGCCTTCTGCGTGGTTCCTTATACACGCGGTGCTGAAGTCAGCCGCCCAGCCGATCGCATCATTCGCGAAGCCCATGATCTGGTCGAACGCGGGGTACGCGAGATCACGTTGCTGGGCCAAAACGTCAACGCCTATCACGGTGCCGGGGCGAATGGCGACATGACGCTTGCCGGCTTGATCTGGGAACTGAACAAGGTCGACGGGCTGGAACGCATCCGCTTTACCACCTCGCACCCAAACGACATGGCCGACGATCTGATCGAGGCGCATGGCACCTGTGACAAGCTGATGCCTTATCTGCACCTGCCGGTTCAGTCGGGTTCGGACCGTATCCTCAAGCGGATGAACCGTAGCCATACGGCAGAAAGCTATCTGCGGCTGGTCGAACGCATTCGTGCGGCGCGTCCTGATATCGTGATGTCGGGGGACTTCATTGTTGGTTTCCCAGAAGAGACCGAAGATGATTTTCAGGCCACGATGGATTTGGTGGAAGAGGTCAAATACGGCTATGCCTATTCCTTCAAATACTCCACACGTCCGGGAACCCCGGCAGCTGAACGGTTGCAGGTTGATCCGGCCGCGGCAGATGAACGGTTGCAGCGGCTTCAGGCCTTGATCACGCGCCATCAGCGAGAGATTCAGGACGGTATGGTCGGACGCACTGTCCGCGTTCTTTTCGAAAAACCGGGTCGCTTGTCCGGGCAGATGGTTGGAAAGTCCGAATATTTGCATTCGGTGCACGTAAAAGGACCAGAGATCGCCACGGGTGACTTGAGAGAAGTCCGGATCACCGAGTCGGGGGCGAATTCTCTGGCCGGTGAGTTGTTGTACGTCGGTGTAAACACCTCCCGGACACCATAGTTGGTGTTTGTTTCCAAAATTTACCCTTGATTTATTGCTTGGAACTATGCTCCGAGAGGAGCCATGGTTTTTTGGGCGCAAGGTTCTGCGTCTGCAAATCGGCTGTATGCCGGTCCCGGAAAACGGGATGAGGGAGGTACGAGTGACGACTATCAAGAGCTTTAGGAGCCTGAGCAGGTTGAAAACGCTGACGCTAACTGCCGCTGTTACACTGATTGCCGGCGCATCCATGGCCGGTGATTTGAAAGGTGAGGTAACCGATCCGGAAGTGGTAGGCCCGGAAAGATTCAGCACTGATGTCAGCGCTTTTTACCTGGGACTTACCGGCGGTTATGGGTCTGGTGGGGACGATCGGTTTGGCCTGACAACGCCCAGCAGGCAGTTTGATATCGGTGATCAGGACTTGTCGGGGACATACGGGGGGCTCCGGGGGGGGTGGCGTGGTATTTTACCTGCTACCGGTGGGCGCGACTATGTCTATGGCTTTGAAGTCGGGTATGAATTCGGTTCCCTGGACGACACTGTCAGCAGGCGGATCGGCGGCGTCAATGTGCAAGGCGGAACAGAGATTTCGGATGTTCTGGCAGTCCGATTTCGTAATGGTCTGACAAACCGCAGCGGACGAATTCTGTATTTCTTCAGTGTCGGATATCTGTGGGGCGATGTGGAAACAACCAACAGCTTGGCATTGGGCCCGACGGTTCAGAATTTCTCGGCGTCAGATCGGCGGAACGGTTATTCGGCAAGCATAGGGGCCGAGCATAAGTTGTCCGACAATTGGTCGATTACGGGCGAATATGAATATGTCCAATTCCAATCAAAAAACGTCCAGTTCAGTTCTGGCTTTTCCACAAAGTCCACACCAAAATACAGCGGTTTGAGATTCGGGCTGAACTATACCTTCTGATGTTCGCCCAATCGGCAACCGATCACCGTTAAATCGGCTGTTATGACATCTCAGCGTTTATTTTTGAAACTGTGGCTTGCGCCTACCAAGATTTGTTGTCTACGCTCGGAGTGAACAGCCAAGACAGGAGAGCGGATTGGCCATCGGTGCCCTGACCCCACCGCAAGATGAAATGCCCCAACACGAGGCGTTCGTAGAATTTCCAGACAACCGATTGCTGATTGACCTGTGCGGTGAATATGACCGCAATCTGGCCGAGATCGAAACCAAGCTTTCGGTCCAGATTGTACGTCGCGGCAATCAGTTGGTTGTTATGGGCGATGATGATGCTCAGAAACAGGCGGTTGAAGTGCTTCAATCGCTGTATACAAGGCTTGAAGGTGGGCGCGAGGTTGAGGCCGCAGACGTCGATCGCGAGTTGCGGATGGGTGTTTCGGAGCAGGGAACCGGAAGCCGCGATGGCGATCAGCTTGAGATGTTCAAGGGCGGTTCTGTCGAGATCAAGACCCGCAAGAAGCTGGTTGAGCCGCGCACCGACGCCCAGAAAGCCTATGTCCAGTCACTGTTCAAGAATGAGCTGGCCTTTGGAATTGGCCCGGCGGGGACGGGTAAGACCTATCTGGCGGTGGCGGTCGGTGTTTCGATGTTCATCGGCGGACATGTGGATCGAATCATCCTGAGCCGTCCGGCGGTCGAGGCGGGCGAGAAACTGGGCTATCTGCCAGGCGACATGAAGGACAAGGTCGACCCTTACATGCAGCCGCTTTATGACGCGCTGAACGATTTTCTGCCCGGAAAACAGTTGGCCAAGCTGATCGAAGAGAAACGAATCGAAATCGCTCCGCTGGCCTTTATGCGCGGTCGTACGCTGGCCAACGCATTTGTGGTTCTGGACGAAGCGCAAAACGCCACCACGATGCAGATGAAGATGTTCCTGACCCGTCTGGGCGAAGGAAGCCGCATGGTCATAACGGGCGACCGGTCACAGGTCGATTTGCCGCGTGGTGTTCAATCGGGTCTGGCGGACGCTGAGAGGTTGTTGAAAACGATCCCGAATATCAGTTTTAACTACTTCACCTCGAAAGACGTGGTGCGCCACCCGCTTGTCGCTGCAATCATCGAGGCGTATGAGGCCGATGCGGGCCGTGAAACCACGTGAGCACATAGCCCGTTAACGAGGCTGTTGTGCGGTAAGATGACCCTGGATCTCATTTTCGAAGACGAAAGGTGGCAAGATCTTGAGGTCTTGTCACAAAAGGCGATTAACGCCGTTCTGACCCATTGCGGTTTGGCCCCGGAGCTGTGCGAAGTCAGTATTCTGGGGTGCAACGATGCGCGGATTTCAGAACTGAACGCAGAATTTCGGGGCAAACCGACGCCCACCAATGTGCTGAGCTGGCCTGCGGAAGACCTGGCTCCGGACGAGCCAGGGCAGTCACCACGCCTGCCAGAGCCGGACTTTACCGGCGAGATTGTTCTGGGCGATGTTGCGATTTCCTATGACACCTGCGCCCGAGAGGCGGCCGAAGCCAACAAGGCAATGAGTGATCACGTGACCCATTTGCTTGTTCACGGAACGTTGCATTTGCTGGGTTATGATCACATTCGTGACCCCGATGCCACCTTGATGGAAGGGATTGAGGTCAAGATACTTGGCAAATTGGGCATTGATGACCCATATAAGGTATAATGTGGGTTCAAGACCCGATCAGTTGGAACAAGGTAATGGGCGAAATAGAAGGCAGTTCTAGGGCGGCGCAAAGCGCGCAACCTCAGGACAGCAGTACTGAAACGGAAGAGAAAACCGGTCTGTTTTCTCGTATCCTCGAAGTGTTTTCGAGCGATGATACTCAACCGGACCAGACGGTGAACGGACAAAACGCGGCTGTGGCGCAGCCACGTGGGATGATTAACCTGCGCCGGATGCGCGTTGAGGATGTTGCCATCCCTACCGCTGAAATCGTCTCGGTACCTTCGACGATCACAAAAGATGAACTGGCGGACGTTTTCCGAAGCAGTGGTATGTCGAGGATTCCAGTCTATGAGGGAACTTTGGATACACCGCTTGGTTTTGTTCACCTCAAGGATTTTGCTCTGACCCACGGTTTCAACGGTGGGGGTAAAAAGTTTGATCTGACCTCTATGCTGCGGACGCTATTGTTCGTGCCGCCATCCATGCCAATCGGCGTCTTGTTGACCAAGATGCAAACCGAGCGGCGTCACATGGCATTGGTGATTGATGAATATGGCGGCGTTGATGGTCTGCTGACGATCGAAGACCTGATCGAGCAGGTCGTGGGTGAAATCGCTGACGAGCACGATGCGGATGAAGACCAGCTTTGGGTGCAGGAAAAGCCCGGATGCTATGTGGTACAGGCGCGTGTGCCGCTCGAAGATTTCGAGGCCGAGATTGGCCGGTCTCTGACCAGTCATGAAGACGTCGACGAAGAGGAAATCGATACTCTGGGCGGGCTTGTCTTTATGCTCTCCGGCCGCGTTCCGGCGCGGGGTGAGGTTGTCATTCACCCAGAGGGCCCGGAATTCGAAGTGATCGAAGCCGATCCACGCCGAATCAAACGGCTGCGCGTCATGCTGCCGGACGTTGCTGCATGACCCCAGTAAGGGGCTGGCCATTATCGTTGAGATTGTTGGTCGCTGCCACCCTTGGCGGGGCAGGCGCGTTTGGTCAGGCGCCGCATCTGTATTGGGGCGCAACCGTTTTGGCTCTGGTTCTGATTGTGCCGATTTTCCTTGCCAGCGAAACCCGAGGCCGGGCGGCATGGGTCGGCTGGGCCTTCGCGACCGGCTATTTTGCCCATGCCCTTGGCTGGATCATTGAGCCGTTTCAGGTAGATGCTGAACGCCATGCCTGGATGGCCCCGTTTGCGTTGGTGTTCTTGGCGGGCGGACTGGCCTTGTTCTGGGCTGCCGCCTTTGGCCTGTCGCGCAATAATGGTGCCACGCCCATTCGTCAGGGCATATTACTGGTTGCAGTCTTGTCCCTGGCCGAGGTGGCGCGTGGATATGTGCTGACCGGCTTTCCATGGGCTGGAGTCGCGCAGATCTGGGTGGATACACCGGTGGCTCAGGTGCTGTCTCTGGTTGGGCCATATGGGTTGAACGCGCTGACCTTTGCGGCAACGCTCCCAATTGGCGCGGCATTGGTGCAGGATAAACCCTTGAACGGTTTGGCGCGGACCCTGGGTTTTACAGTCGCGATGGCCGCGCTGGCGATTACTTATGGGTCGACGCGACCCGTCGTTCAGGACGGTTCGCATCTGGTTCGCGTGGTTCAGCCGAATGCCCCCCAGCACCAAAAATGGGATCCGGCATATGCGCCTTTGTTTTTTGCGCGTCAGGTTGAATATACCGCAGCCTTTCCCAGACCCGACCTGATTGTCTGGCCCGAGACCGCAGTTCCAGCTTGGTTAGGTGGCGCACAACCGTTTCTGTCAACTGTTGCGGATGCCGCGCAGGGTGTGCCGGTGATATTGGGGATTCAGCGCGCAGAAGGCCCGAGAATCTTCAACTCGCTGGTCTATCTGGATGAAACCAGGCGTCAGGCAGGGTTGTATGACAAACACCACTTGGCGCCTTTCGGTGAATACGTCCCCTTGGGTGACCTGATGGGGCGTTTCGGGGTCAGTGGTCTGGCTGCTACAACCGGGCACGGGTTCAGCGCGGGGCCGGGCCCCGCCCTGCTGGACCTCGGCAAGCTTGGAAGCGCATTGCCCCTGATTTGCTACGAAGCCATTTTCCCGCAAGATGTGAATGGTGCGCCGGGTCGGGCTGACTTCTTATTGCAGATCACAAATGACGCGTGGTTTGGTACGCGGTCGGGACCGTTTCAACACCTGGTGCAAGCCCGGATGAGGGCAATTGAGCAGGGCTTGCCGATGATACGTTCGGCCAATACCGGTGTATCGGCCATGATTGACCCATTGGGTCGGGTGACTGCGTCGTTGGCTCTGGGTGAGGCAGGATATGTGGACGCCGTGCTGCCGCAACCACACCGTCGCACGACTTATGCACGTATCGGGGACAGTCCTATCGTTGTTGTCTTACTGTTTATTCTGGCGATGGCGCTGTTTGGTACCCGCGGCAACCGGGCAATTAGAGATTGACCCCAACTTTGGGCAAGCGTATGCGTCTGTGGTCTGCCACAACGGCTTCCTGGCGTGGCGGAGAAACCTTAATGGAGCACATTTATGTCCCGACAGAACTATACTTTTACTTCGGAATCCGTTTCTGAAGGGCACCCGGATAAGGTCTGTGACCGTATCTCGGATGCTGTCCTTGATGCATTTCTAAACGAAGAGCCTGAGGCGCGCGTGGCCTGCGAAACCTTTGCCACGACCAACCGCATCGTTATCGGTGGCGAAGTTGGTCTGTCGGACAAGGACAAACTGCATGACTACATGAACCGCATCGACGAAATCGCGCGCGAGTGCGTGAAAGACATCGGATACGAGCAGGACAAGTTCCACCACGAAACAGTCGAGGTGACGAACTTTCTGCACGAACAATCCGCCCATATCGCGCAGGGCGTGGATGCCGCGGACAACAAGGACGAAGGCGCTGGCGACCAGGGCATCATGTTTGGCTTTGCCACAACAGAAACGCCTGCGCTTATGCCTGCGCCGATCCAGTATTCGCACGCAATCCTGCGGCGTCTGGCCGAAGTGCGCAAGAACGGCACCGAACCTGCACTGGGGCCGGATGCGAAATCTCAGTTGTCTGTCGTTTATCAAAACGGCAAACCAGTCGGCGTCAGCTCGATCGTTCTGTCGACGCAGCATCTGGACGAGGCGCTGACGTCGGATGACATCCGCGCCATCGTTGAACCCTATATCCGTGAAACTCTGCCCGAAGGCTGGCTGTCGGCCGAAACCGAATGGCACGTCAACCCGACCGGCAAATTCGTTATTGGCGGGCCGGATGGCGACGCGGGTCTGACCGGTCGTAAGATCATCGTGGATACCTATGGTGGCGCAGCCCCGCATGGTGGCGGTGCTTTCTCGGGCAAAGACCCGACCAAGGTTGACCGTTCGGCGGCCTATGCCGCGCGCTACCTGGCGAAAAACGTCGTAGCCGCCGGTATGGCCGAGCGCTGCACCATTCAGTTGAGCTATGCCATTGGCGTATCGAAGCCGCTTTCGATTTACGCAGACACGCATGGCACGGGTCAGGTTGCAGATGCGGCGATCGAAAAAGCAGTTGGTCAGATCATGGATCTGACACCCCGCGGCATTCGTCAGCACCTTCAGCTGAACAAGCCGATCTACCAGCGTACAGCGGCTTACGGTCACTTTGGCCGCGAACCGGATGCGGATGGCGGTTTTAGCTGGGAACGAACTGATCTGGTCGACGCGCTGAAATCCGCAGTTTGATCTGAAAATCCCAAAGCGCGCCTTCAGGGGCGCGCTTTTTCTTTGGGGCGGTGCACGCTCTTGCAACGTGCTCCGCTGCGCAGTATGGCCACCGCCATGAGCACCGAGACCCCACAACGCCCGCGCAGAAACTTTTATGGCCGCTTCAAGGGCAAGACCCTGAAGCCCAGTCAAAAGACCTATCTGAACGAAGATCTGGCCGCCTTGTCACCCGGCGCTGTGGACTGGGACACCAACCCTGAACGCAAGCCGCTGGACCTGGATGGCCTGTACGGCGGTAAACCGGTCTGGTTGGAAGTCGGCTTTGGCGGTGGTGAGCATCTGGTGCACCAGGCGCAAAACAATCCTGACATTGGCATCATCGGGGCCGAGCCATACATCAACGGTGTTGCCATGCTGCTGGGCAAAATCCGTCAGGCAGGTGTTGAAAACCTTGCCGTGCACCCTGGCGATGCGCGCGATCTGTTCGACGTGCTGCCAGAGGCCAGCATTTCGCGCGCGTTCCTTCTCTATCCCGATCCATGGCCCAAAACGCGGCATCATCGCCGTCGATTTGTAACCCAGGAACATCTTGAGCCACTGGCAAAGGTGCTGAAACCCGGGGCGATCTTCCGGGTTGCAACTGACATTCCCGATTACGTGCGTCAGACATTGGAAGAAGTTCCGCGCGCCGGGTTTGAATGGCTGGCGGAACGTCCTTCGGATTGGCGCGAACCGTGGGACGACTGGATTTCTACGCGATACGAGCAGAAGGCGCTGCGCGAGGGTCGGACACCTCATTACCTGACCTTCCGACGCAAAGGCTGATTGCCGCTGGACCAACGGGCGTCAATTCGCTAATCGGCTTGAGCACTGATAGCGCAAAAGGAGCCCTCATGTCCGGACACGGCACGCCCATCCCGATGACCTCGCATCCCTGCGGCCCGCTGACCGGCATGGCAGAGGTGCCCGGCGACAAGTCGATTTCGCACCGGTCGCTGATCCTTGGCGCAATGGCCGTGGGTGAAACCCGGATTTCGGGCTTGCTGGAGGGCGAAGACGTTCTGGATACGGCCAAGGCGATGCGTGCCTTCGGTGCCGAGGTCACAGATCACGGAAACGGGGAATGGACAGTGCACGGCGTGGGTGTCGGTGGCTTCGCCGAACCGGGTCAGGTGATCGACTGTGGCAACTCGGGAACCGGTGTGCGGCTGATCATGGGGGCGATGGCGACCTCTCCGATCACTGCGACATTTACTGGTGATGCCAGCCTGAACAAACGCCCCATGGCGCGGGTAACTGATCCTCTGGCCCTGTTTGGGGCAGAGTCGGTTGGGCGATCCGGCGGGCGCTTGCCGATGACCATCGTTGGCGCGGCGGACCCGACCCCTGTGCGATACGAAGTTCCTGTGCCGTCGGCGCAGGTGAAATCTGCCGTTCTGCTGGCGGGTCTGAATGCTCCCGGAAAGACCGTTGTGATCGAGAAAGAGGCCACGCGTGACCATTCCGAACGGATGCTGGCTGGATTTGGTGCCGAGATCACCGTCGAGGATACCGACGAGGGCCGAGTTATCACTTTGACCGGTCGCCCGGAACTGAAGCCGCAGGTCATCGCTGTACCGCGCGATCCGTCCAGTGCGGCTTTTCCGGTTTGCGCGGCGTTGATCACACCTGGATCCGATGTTTTGGTGCCTGGGATCGGTTTGAACCCCACACGCGCGGGCCTCTTTACGACCTTGCGCGAGATGGGCGCTGATCTGACCTATGAAAACGAACGCGAAGAGGGGGGCGAGCCAGTCGCCGATTTGCGCGCCAAATACTCGCCCAACATGAAAGGCATCGACGTTCCTTCCGAGCGTGCCGCCTCAATGATCGATGAATACCCGGTTCTGTCGGTAGTGGCTGCAAATGCCACAGGCACAACGATGATGGGCGGCGTGAAAGAGCTGCGCGTGAAGGAAAGCGACCGGATTGACGCCATGGCCCGTGGCCTGCGCGCCAACGGGGTGACTGTTGCTGAAGGTGACGATTGGTGGTCGGTTGAAGGGCTGGGCATCGGCAACGTTCCGGGTGGAGGCACCTGCGAAAGCTTTCTGGATCACCGCATCGCCATGTCGTTCATGGTGATGGGTATGGGGGCACAGAGCCCCGTGAGTGTGGATGACGGCGGCCCGATCGCGACGTCGTTCCCGATCTTTGAACCACTGATGGAGTCGCTGGGTGCAAAGGTAGAGCGCACTTGAGTTTCACTGTTGCCATTGACGGACCAGCGGCTGCGGGCAAGGGCACGATATCAAAGGCCGTGGCGGCGCATTTCGGCTTTGCTCATCTGGACACGGGTTTGCTGTATCGCGCTGTCGGAAGGCGTACGCTTGAGGGGGAAAGCGCGATTGAAGCCGCGCAGTCTCTGACCGCAGAGGAGCTTGAGAAGGGCGACCTGCGCACCGCCGACGTTGCGCAGGCAGCTTCCAAAGTGGCGGTTCTTCCAGAGGTTCGCGCTGCCTTGGTCGATTTTCAGCGCGCCTTTTCCCGCAGGGCAGGTGGGGCCGTTCTGGACGGTCGTGATATTGGCACGGTGATTTGTCCAGATGCCGAAGTGAAGCTGTTTGTTACAGCCAGTGCAGAAGTGCGCGCCGAGCGTCGTTTTCTGGAGCTTAGTGCAAAAGGCGCTGACGTAACCCGTGAACAGGTTCTGGCGGACGTCAGAGAACGCGACGCGCGGGATGCTGAGCGCAGCGCCGCGCCGATGAAACCCGCTGAAGATGCCGTGCAGTTGGACACCACCGATCTGAGTATCGAGGCGGCGTTGGCCAAAGCCCTTGAGGTGATCAACGCAAAACTGCCCGCGACGCGTTAACGCCGCGGGCAAATGGGTCAGGTCTTACAGCTCGCCCACGGCGACGCTTTTGATATTCACCCATTGGTCATCCGCGGTTTTTGCGGTGGTGTCAACGTCCTTCAAAAAGGCTGCCCGGGTTTCCGCGTTCAGGAACAGAAACAATTTTCCGTCTGCGACAAGGTACTGATCCGGGTCACCGTCAAATTTCTTGCCGACCGATACGCCGAATGAGCAGAAGCCACCGTGCTGCGGCAGGTACGCTTCAGGGTTTGCCTCGAACGCTTCACGGTTCGCGGCGGACGTGAAATAATAGGAGGCTCCGTCATAAGTTGACGAATGAGTGGCGAAGCCTTCGACCGGGTTGCCATCATTGACCAATGCAACCAGATCAACCCCATGCGCGGCCAGCGGCGCACCGGCGGCTGAAAGGCCGTTGGACACGTTGATTTCGTCAGCGGCAAAGGCTGGGGTGGAAAGGGCAATTGCAGTCGCCATGGCGGCAAAGATGAGAGATTTCATAATATTTTCCCTTTGGTTCTGGTTTCGGGTCGACCGCTTTGTCGACCGATAAGGCAAAGCTAGGGAAAGGATGCGGAACGTTTAATCTCAGATACGCCACCAGTTCTTGCAGATCGTACAAAAAGGCGAATGGCTGGCGTTCAATCTGCAAATCCCCACCATCCATCCCGAGACGTAGGAAGCCGGGCGCTGGGTGACGCGCGGAACGTTGAGACATGTCACCTTTGCGTTGCAAGCTGAGGCTCAGCCGCGTGGTTCGGTTCCCGGTACCAGGATTCCTTCTGACAAGAACCTGCCGCAGACCATGCAGACTTGTTCAGTCAGAACCCGCTATCGTTCAGATTGCCAAATCGCATTGGGGATCAGCGTTAGGCAGGAGTTCCTGCGCGCGCTGCCGCGCACCACAGGCTTTGCACTTGCACCGGTTCAAGATTCAGCCTATACGCGCGCTGTCGATACAAGGGCGGTCAACGTCCGGATGACGTTTCTGAGCAGGGCCGGGTTACCTCGGCCCTTTGTGTTTGTTTGCTCGGGGCGCACCGGATTACGCCTGAAGACGTCATGAAACAAGACCGGCGGAGACAACCGCTCGGCCAGCAAAAACGTACTGTAAAGGAAATGAACGCCACATGGCTAACGCATCCATGGAGGAATTCGAAGCCCTCCTGAATGAAAGCTTCGAAATGGACACGCCCGAAGAGGGTTCTGTTGTCAAAGGCAAGATTCTGGCGATTGAAGCCGGTCAAGCCATCATCGACGTAGGCTATAAAATGGAAGGCCGCGTTGATCTGAAAGAATTCGCAAATCCCGGCGAAGCCCCTGAAATCGCTGTCGGCGACGAGGTCGAAGTTTACTTGCGCGCCGCAGAAAACGCCCGTGGCGAAGCCGTCATCTCGCGCGAGATGGCCCGCCGCGAAGAGGCATGGGACCGTCTGGAAAAAGCATATGCCGACGACCAGCGTGTCGATGGTGCAATCTTTGGCCGCGTCAAAGGTGGCTTCACCGTCGATCTGGGTGGCGCGGTTGCGTTCCTGCCCGGTTCGCAGGTTGACGTACGCCCCGTACGCGACGCAGGCCCGCTGATGGGTCTGAAGCAGCCGTTCCAGATCCTGAAAATGGACCGCCGCCGTGGCAACATCGTTGTGTCGCGCCGCGCAATCCTGGAAGAATCGCGTGCCGAACAGCGCGCCGAAGTCATCGGCAACCTGACCGAAGGTCAGAACGTCGAGGGCGTGGTCAAGAACATCACCGAATACGGTGCATTCGTTGACCTGGGCGGCGTTGATGGTCTGCTGCACGTCACTGACATGGCATGGCGTCGTGTGAACCACCCGTCCGAGATCCTGACGATCGGTGAAACCATCAAGGTTCAGGTCATCAAGATCAACAAAGACACCCACCGCATCAGCCTGGGCATGAAGCAGCTTCAGGAAGATCCGTGGGATCTGGTTGCTGCCAAGTACCCGCTGGGCTCGGTTCATCAGGGTCGCGTCACCAATATCACCGACTACGGCGCATTCGTCGAACTGGAAGCCGGTGTCGAAGGTCTGGTGCACGTGTCCGAGATGTCCTGGACCAAGAAAAACGTCCACCCCGGCAAGATCGTCTCGACCAGCCAGGAAGTCGACGTCATGGTTCTGGAAATCGACGGTGCCAAGCGCCGCGTGTCTCTGGGCCTGAAGCAGACTCAGCGCAACCCATGGGAAGTGTTTGCAGAAACCCACCCCGAGGGCACCGAAGTCGAAGGCGAAGTCAAGAACATCACCGAATTCGGTCTGTTCATCGGCCTCGAAGGCGACATCGACGGCATGGTTCACCTGTCGGACCTGTCCTGGGACGAGCGTGGCGAGGATGCGATCCAGAACTACCGCAAGGGCGACATGGTTTCGGCCGTTGTCTCGGAAGTGGATGTCGAGAAAGAGCGTATCTCGCTGTCGATCAAAGCTCTGGGCGGTGACAAGTTCGCAGAAGCCGTTGGCGGCGTGAAGCGTGGCTCGGTCATCACTGTCGAAGTGACTGCAATCGAAGATGGCGGCATCGAGGTCGAGTACGAAGGCATGAAGTCGTTCATCCGTCGTTCCGACCTGTCGCGTGACCGTTCCGAACAGCGCCCCGAGCGTTTCTCGGTCGGTGACAAGGTTGATGTCCGCGTAACCAACGTCGACAGCAAGACCCGTCGTCTGGGTCTGTCGATCAAGGCACGCGAGATCGCAGAAGAGAAAGAAGCCGTGGAACAGTACGGTTCTTCCGACTCGGGCGCGTCGCTGGGCGACATTCTGGGTGCAGCGCTGAAGTCTGGCGACTAAGCCCGGGGCGCATCCCAAGCATGATTTACGGCCTCGCATGGAAGTGCGGGGCCGTTTTTGTTGCGAATCAACATGTTCCAAACACGCTGTTTAAACTCGATAATGTTCGCGCTTGAAGTGTGTAAATCGCCCTGTCGGGCAAAATTTCGCGTGAGAATATGGCAAAATAAAGCCTCAACACGCAGAGTATCCGTTCCCCCGTTCTGGGTTTTTTCCTATACTGTCAAAACAGTAGACCTGTCACACCGGCTGCCTGGGAGGGTATCACGAATGATCCGTTCAGAACTGATTCAGAAAATCGCTGACGAAAACCCGCATCTCTATCAGCGTGATGTCGAGCGGATTGTGAACACCGTGTTCGAAGAAGTCACCGATGCCATGGCGCGCGGCGACCGGGTCGAACTGCGTGGCTTTGGCGCGTTTTCGGTGAAAAAGCGGGATGCCCGCGTTGGGCGCAACCCCCGTACCGGTGAAACCGTTCAGGTCGAGGAAAAATGTGTGCCATTTTTCAAAACTGGTAAGTTGCTCAGGGATCGTTTGAACGGTAAAGCCTGACCTCATGATGCGTTACCTTCGATATGCTTTTCTTGGGACTCTCGGGATCGTTCTGATTTCCGTTTCCCTGGCGAATGTTCAGTCTGTTGAACTGAAACTGATGCCCGATGCTCTGGCCGAGCTTTTGGGCTTTAACGTCAGTACCTCTTTACCACTTTTTCTGGTCGTTCTGGGTGGTGTTGTCGCCGGTTTGATCATCGGTTTCATGTGGGAATGGCTGCGGGAACACAAACACCGCCGCGATGCGACCGTGAAAAAGGGCGAGGTCCGCAAGCTTGAACGCGAGGTCAAGAAGCTCAAGAAGAAGCAGAACGAGGGTAAGGATGATGTTCTGGCCCTGCTTGATGAGGCCAGCTGAGGCTTATGTCTTCCGATGTGTCCGTTAAAATCTGCGGTTTGACCGCCCCAGAACATGTGCGCGCAGCCGTTGCAGCCGGTGCGCGCTATGTCGGGTTCAACTTTTTTCCCAAATCGCCCCGTTACGCACCGATACCGCAAGCCGCGGCGTTGGCTGCCGAAGTACCAGTCGGTGTCGCCAAGGTCGCTTTGGCCGTGAATTTCTCGGACGCGCAGCTTGATGAGATTGTCGCGGGGGTTCCGCTGGATATGTTGCAGCTTCACGGCGGAGAGAGCCCCGAGCGTGTGGCAGAGATCAAGCAGCGCTATGGCCTGCCCGTCATCAAGGCGATCGGTGTGGCCGAGGCCGAGGATTTGGCTGCGATTGATCTGTATTCCGAAGTTGCAGACCAGCTTCTGATCGATGCAAAGCCGCCGAAGAATTCGGAACTTCCCGGCGGCAACGGTCTTCCTTTTGACTGGCGGCTGCTGGCAGGTCGAAAATATTGGCGCAGGCCGTGGATGTTGTCCGGTGGTCTGAACCCAGACAATGTCGCTGAGGCGATCCGCATGACGGGTGCGCGGCAAGTCGATGTGGCGTCGGGTGTTGAAAGCGCGCCGGGCGTAAAGGACGCTGGACTGATACAGGCATTTATCGACGCGACACGCTGATTTTGTTTGCCGCTGCCAGGGGGCGACATGGTGCGTTTTGCCATGGCAAATCCCGCGACGACCACCTATGACAGTCAGGTACGACGAGGGAGACACCCATGGCCAACGATCTTTTCAATTCCTTCATGTCCGGCCCTGACGAGCAAGGGCGCTTTGGCATCTTCGGCGGGCGTTTTGTCAGCGAAACGCTGATGCCGCTGATCCTGTCACTGGAAGAGGAATACAACAAAGCCAAGGATGATCCGACCTTCTGGGCCGAGATGGATGATCTGTGGGCCAACTATGTGGGCCGCCCCTCACCTCTGTATTTCGCGGAACGCCTGACCGAGCATCTGGGCGGGGCGAAGATCTATCTGAAACGTGATGAGCTGAACCACACCGGCGCACACAAGATCAACAACGTGCTGGGCCAGATCATTCTGGCGCGACGCATGGGCAAGACCCGGATCATTGCCGAGACCGGGGCAGGGCAGCACGGTGTGGCCACAGCCACGGTCTGCGCGAAATTTGGTTTGAAATGCATCGTCTATATGGGTGCCCATGACGTGCAACGTCAGGCCCCGAACGTGTTTCGTATGCGCCTGCTGGGGGCCGAGGTGATCCCTGTGACCTCGGGTCGCGGTACGCTGAAGGACGCGATGAATGACGCGCTGCGTGACTGGGTGACCAATGTGCGCGATACGTTCTACTGCATCGGCACAGTGGCCGGTCCGCACCCATACCCGGCGATGGTGCGTGATTTCCAGTCGATCATAGGCAAGGAAGCGAAAGAGCAGATGATGAAGGCCGAAGGCCGTCTGCCCGACACGATCATTGCGGCAATCGGCGGCGGCTCGAACGCGATGGGCTTGTTCTACCCATTCCTTGATGACAAGGACGTCAATATCATCGGCGTTGAAGCCGGCGGTAAAGGTGTAAACGAAAAGATGGAGCATTGCGCCTCGCTGACAGGCGGTCGTCCGGGCGTTCTGCATGGCAACCGCACCTATCTGCTGCAGGATGATGACGGGCAGATTCTGGAAGGCTATTCGATCTCGGCCGGTCTGGACTATCCGGGTATCGGGCCCGAACATTCCTGGTTGCATGAGGTTGGTCGCGCGACTTACGTCTCGATTACCGACAAGGAAGCGCTTGAGGCATTCCAGCTGTGCTGCGCCACTGAGGGTATCATTCCGGCGCTGGAACCCAGCCACGCTCTGGCGCATGTCATGAAGATCGCGCCCGAGTTGCCCAAGGACCACCTGATCTGCATGAACATGTGTGGACGCGGTGACAAGGATGTTCAGACCGTCGCAAAATACCTGAACTTTGACATGTCTGACACCGAAGGCCGCACGGCCGGTTGATTTCACACCGGGGCCACATGCCCCGGTTTACAATCTCGACCAATCAAGCTGCCGGAACACCCTTCGGTACATCCTTGATTGTAATGCTGCTCCGAAATGGCCTTCGGGTCTAATTGGTGTTTTAACGGGCGCAGACGGATTGTTGTTCCTGCCCTGGTGTGGCATCCGGTTTTGTCACCGTATGTTGGCCCTCGCAGGCGATCTTTTTGGACCCGACGGAGCCCGGTTAAAGAATCGTCCACAAGCGATATTACCCCGTTCAACCTGCGCCCGAAGGTTTCCAATTGGAGATCAGTGTAGCAAGCGGTGCCGTACTGTTGCAAAATTGCTGGACTGTCAGTGACTATGTCCTTTCTGTCTTTGCAGGTGATTTTCCAGCGCAGCCTGTCTCACGTTTCTATCTCCACTCGACAACACAGCGAAAATTGGGTGTTTCAAGCCGTTTGAGATTGGGTCCAGGTCAAAACCCGGTTGTTCCAACAACACGACGTGTCCCGCACGCCCCAGTTGATTCCTGCCGCGTTCTATACAGCGTCTTCCAATTGAATTAACTTCTCATTAACCGGCGATTTGCGGTCGGTTCTGGGGATGTCTCTGCGAAGATGGGGCAAGGATGACGCTGCTTGGGATGCGATTTTAACCCCAGGCACTCTGGTGTTTGGCACCCACGCGGTGCTGTAGGAGGTAATATGGTTTGGTCCGCAATTACGAGGCTGTCGTGCCTGGGTCTTTTGGTTTCCGCGCTTTTGATGGGAAGCGTCAAAGAGGGTCTGGCGTTTGGCAACCCTTCGTTTCCGTCCCAGACAGTCGCAACACCCAACGGCGGGCAGATTTTCTTTTCTAATCTACAAGGCACTGCGACAGCGTTCATGTCGTTGGGCGGCTCGGGAGAAGGCCCGGGAGGATCGTTCTATTTCAACAATGGTGTTTTGACTCAACCTGCTATTACGCCAGCAGGATTGGCCAATCTTGGATATATTGGCGCGACGATACTCAGCCAGAACGGAGCGGACTCAACTTACGCCGCTGATGGCTATCTTGGGGTCATGTTCACCGCGCGCGAAACCGTGGGAGGGCCGCTTTACCTTTATGAGATCGCGCTGTCGGGTGTCACGAATACCCAGATTATCAACACGCGGACGCTGGCCGACACGACGCAGCCGACGGCCTCAATCGGTGCACTGACAACAATCGGCAACGGAACGTTCCAAGCGGTGATCACACTTAGTGAACCCAGCACAGATTTCACGGTGGGCGACTTGTCGGTCACCAATGCGTCCGCCAGCCTGACTGGGTCCGGAACCAATTATGTCGCAACGCTGACTGCACAAAGTAACGGTACAGTTGAGCTGTTTATTCCCGCAGGCGTTTTTTCTGATGCCGCCGGGAACATGAACCTTGCGTCCAACAGGGTCAGCACACAACAGGGGGTGACGGACACACAACGACTGGTGCAGGCCTTTCAAAATGCCCGGGCCAACAGCCTTGTGACCAATCAGCCAGAGCTGACGCAGTTTCTTCAGCAATCGGGATCAGGTGCGCTGGACTCGTCGGTGACGCAGGGATCGGGGTATCTGAAATTTGCAAGTGACCCAACCCACCCGGTCTGGTTCAATCTATCCGGGAACTGGAGCTCGCAAAACGATTACGACAGTTCTTATGCCTTGGCCGTGGTGGGGGCGCATGGCTGGGTGAACTCGAACCTTCTGATCGGCGCCATGCTGCAGATCGATTATGCCGAAACCGAAAACGGCCCGGCCAGTGTGGATGGCACAGGGTGGCTGGTCGGACCTTATGTCGTCGCCAAACTGCCCAGCCAGCCGGTGTTTTTCGAAGGGCGCGTTCTGTACGGTCAGGCTGATAACGACATTTCTCCACTGGGCACCTATACCGACAGTTTCGATAGTGAACGCTGGCTGATCCAGTCGCGCGTAACCGGAGAGTTCAAGCGCGGTGACCTGACGCTTATGCCGCTGCTGGATGTTAGCTATGCCAGCGACGATCAGGAGGCTTATACCGATAGTCTGGGCAACCTGATCCCACAGCAGGATTTCAGCCTGACCACTGCACGGCTGGGTATGGATTTCAGTCACCCAATCCAGGTGTCGCGTGGTCAGATGATGCTGACCGGTGGTTTGTCTGGTATCTGGAGCACAACATCCGGCTCAGGCACTGTTCCTGGCGTGACACCGATAGGGGATACCGCCCGCGCCCGCGCTGATCTGGGTTTTGACTATCGGCTGGAAAACGACAGCCTTCTGGCTGCAAACCTGTTCTATGACGGTATCGGCGAAAGCGGTTTTGAAAACTACAGTGTCAGCCTGATCTGGCAAATGGCATTCTGAATCAGCCATGCGCCCCTTAGGGGGTCCTTTAGGTCTTTGCCTTATTTTGAAGCAAAATGTCGAGCGGTACGATCTCAAGCGCGCGTTGATGTGTCGCCTCCAGATGAACCTGCGGCGCACATCCTTCGTCATGAGCTTGCAAAAACCGGCTGGCGCATAAACACCAGCTGTCGCCGGGGCGAAGGCTTGGAAAGTCGAATTCGGGCCGTGCCGTGCTCAGATCATTGCCGACATATTTTGAAAATGCCAGAAACTCGGCCGTCATCACGGCGCAGACGGTATGACTGCCCTGATCCTCGGGGCAGGTATTGCACGCGCCATCCCGGAAGAACCCCGTCAAAGGGTCGCGAGAGCACGGGGCCAGAACGCCACCCAGTACATTGATACTTTCTTGTTTCTGCATAATGGCATCTTACAGACTTTCCGCAATCTTGCGGAACATTTCGATGTTAAGATCATTCACGCCGGGTTCACGGAATAGCCTGTCTGCACCAGTGGACACAATCAGAACGCCCCTGGGCTGGTTGAAATAGATGTATTGCCCATAGACGCCACGGGCCAGAAACTCTCCTTCATGCGCGCCGCGGGGAATCCACCATTGATACCCGTACCCGATCTCTCCTTGCGCGGTCGGTGCGCTGGGTTGGGTGGCTTCGAAAATCCATTCGGCAGGAACCAGTTGTTTTCCATTCGCGATGCCGTCCTGCAGGATCATTTGTCCGAACCGGGCGAAATCACGTGTAGTAAAGTTGAGGCCCCCCAAAACAAAAGCGACCCCTGCACCATCAGTGATGTAGTATCCGTCCCGCTCCAGCCCCAACGGTTGAAGGATCTTTTCCGTCAGAAGGTCTGCCACATTCCGCCCGGTCGCACCGCGTATCACCATGCCCAGAACATGGGTGTCGATCGACACGTATTGCCAGGTTTCACCCGGCGTCGCAAAGCTGTCTTGCAGCGAGGCTGCAAAATCGTCCAGCTCACCACCCAGGGCAACCACACGCCCCATCCTATTGATGTCGGAATTTGGGTCGAGATAATCTTCATCAAACGTCACGCCGCTTGCCATGTTCAGCACGTTGCGGATCGACGCGGTTTCATACGCGCTGCCTTTCAGTTTGGGCGCATATTTGACGACCGGGTCATCCAACGATCCGATTGCGCCCTCTTGCAGCAGGATACCGAAAAGCGCCGAAAGATAGCTTTTGGCGACCGACCAAGAAATCCTCCGGTCATCCGGCCCGGTGCCAAGATAGTATTCCTCGAATCTGATCTTGCCGTTCTGCATGACCAGCAACGACGTGACGGATCGTTCATCGATCCAGCTGTCGGTTCCTTCCGGCAAGTCGAATCCTTCGCCATAAGGCAGGTTCCAGGTTGGCGCGTCTCCGCGCGGCAGGTTCACGGTCAGAAAGGCCTCGTCCATATGCGAGAAATTGTGAACGATCTTCTCTTCCGAAAATAACGAGTTTACGGCCAATAGGCGCTGCAACTCTTCGCGCTTCCACAGCCCGACGGCAGTGGCGGCTAGAACCAGCGCCAGTACGATGCGCAGCACCCACTTCAAGATGGATTTCATCGCATTGCCTCCCTAGTTGGCCGGTATTGGAACGCGGGAGGTTGCATTCCGCAACCTCTACGTAACGGAAAGCACTCGCGCTGTTACCTGAATTTGTCCAAAAGCTTCTGCATGGCAGACCGGTCGTCATCCTCGGTGTCGGGTGCGGGCGTTGAAGGTGTGTCGGCTTTAGGTGCAGCGGTTTTTGATGATCGCGGCGGGGCAGTGCGCAATGCAACTGCATTCATGAACTTGCCGCCCTCGTCCTGAGCCAGGTAGGGTGCCCCGTCCGAAACACCCCGAAGAACGTCGTCCAGCCAACTGGTTTCGGATTTCGCGAAATCACTGAGCACGTACCCCGAAACCATTTCCTTGCGGCCCGGATGCCCGATCCCAAGGCGTACACGGTCATATGCCGCCCCGATATGCTCATGGATCGAGCGCAGTCCGTTATGCCCGGCGTGCCCGCCCCCTGCCTTGACGCGCAATTTGCCCGGGGCAAGGTCCAATTCGTCATGAAATACAACAACGTCGGTGGACTCCAGCTTGTAAAACCGCATCGCCTCACCCACGGATTGACCCGATCGGTTCATGTAGGTCTGCGGCTTCAACAAAAGGACTTTCTCAGTGCCAAGCCGACCTTCCGATATCTCGGCCTGAAACTTCGACTTCCAGGGGCCAAACCCGTGATCTGCAGCGATCCGGTCCAGGGCCATGAACCCGATATTGTGCCGGTTCCGGGCATATTTCTGACCCGGGTTTCCCAATCCAACAAACAGCTTCATGTTTCTGTTCTGCCTTTGTCACTTCAAAGACATTTCATGCCCGGAAAACGTCAGGAAATCCAGTCAGGCCTGATTATTGGACCCGCAAAAAAAACGGGGCTCACCCGAGCCCCGCTTCAAAGTCGGAAACATTGTTCCAGACTTATTCTTCTTCTTTTCCGACAACTTCGACTTCATCGGCTGCAACTTCACCATCTTCATCGTCGTCGCTGGTGGACAGACCAGTCGGCGCCGAGATGTTGGCAATCACAAAGTCACGGTCGATGGTTGGTTTGGTGCCCTCAGGCAGTTCAACCGACGAAATGGTCACAACGTCATTGATGTTCAGACCGGTCAGATCAACGGTGATCTTTTCAGGAATGTCACCGGCGGTGCACATCAGTTCGATTTCCGGGCGGACAACGGTCAGAACGCCACCCTTTTTGATGCCAGGGGCCGCACCTTCATTGATGAACTCAACGGGGATGAACAACGCGATCTTGGTGGTCCGGCGCAGGCGCATCAGGTCCAGATGGGTCGGCAGGTCTTTGACGACATCACGCTGAACGTCGCGGCAGATGACGCGGACGTCATCGTGGCCTTCAACTTTCAGGTTCCACAAGGTCGACTTGAACCGGCCCGCTTTCAGGCGCTTGAACAAGACGTTGAACGGGATCTGGATTGGCAACGGTTCTTTGTCGCCACCAAATACGATGCCCGGAACCATGCCGTCGCGGCGTGCTTGACGAGCGGCGCCCTTGCCTGTCCCCGTCCGTTCCAGAGCTACGAGATCAGGAATCTCACCAGCCATGATATATTCTCCAATGTTAGGGCGGGCATCCTCCAAGGCTGTATACCCGCGTGAAGCCGCGTCCTTAGCTTGATTCACCCGATTTGGAAAGAGGTATTTCTTGCCGTGCCGTTCGGCTGGGTTCTATCGCCTGTCCTGGAGTATTATCGGGTGGACGATTGAAGGATCCCCAGCTTCATCTGGCCAAAAATATCCCGGGGGAGGCGCCCGGAACGGGCGTCGGGGGCAGAGCCCCCTGATTGACCGGTTACGCTTGCCAGCGGCCCCCGAAGTTTTCAGGTATCAGCAGATTGTGACGCCCCAACGCAGCCACATTTTTCTCACCACAAAGCGCCATTGTCGTATCAAGCTCCCTCTGGATCAGCTCAAGCGCCGTGGTGACACCTTTCTGACCCATGGCACCCAGACCATACACAAACGCGCGGCCAACATAGGTCCCTTTGGCCCCAAGCGCTAAGGCTTTGAGCACGTCTTGTCCGGATCGGATACCGCTGTCCAAATGCACCTCGATATCGCCCCCAACCGCATCCATGATCTCGGGCAGGACACGAATCGAGCTTAGCGCGCCGTCAAGCTGACGCCCACCATGGTTTGACACGACAATGGCATCGGCACCCAGCTTGGCGGCCATCCTTGCGTCATCCGCATCAAGGATGCCCTTAAGGATCACTTTCCCGCCCCATTGCTCCATCAGTTTTTCAACCTTCGACCAGTCGAGGCTGGGGTCAAACTGTTCTGCGGTCCAGGCCCCCAATGAAGACGCGTCCGAAATACCATGCACATGCCCCACGATATTGCCGAACTCGCGCCGCTGGGCCCGCAGCATTTCAATGCCCCAGGCCCATTTGGTCATCAGGTTGGCGATGGTTTTTGCGGTCAGTTTGGGCGGGGCCGACAGACCGTTTTTCAGGTCCTTGTGCCGTTGGCCCAGAATTTGCAGGTCGAGCGTGATTACCAGTGCGGAACATTTGGCGTCTTTTGCTCGCTGGATCAGGCGGTTGATGTAGTCCGTGTCCTTCATCGTATAAAGCTGGAACCAGAATGGTTTGTTGGTATATCCGGCCACATCTTCGATAGAGTTGATGGACATGGTGGACAGCGTAAAGGGCACACCAAATTCCTCGGCGGCTTTGGCGGCCTTCATCTCTCCGTCTGCATGTTGCATCCCCGTCAACCCGACCGGGGCAAGCGCAACAGGCACTGAAACGTCTTCGCCAATCATTTGCGAAGATGTCGACCGACCGGACATATCGACCGCAACCCTTTGGCGAAGGCGTATTTTTTCAAAATCGGTCGTGTTTTCGCGAAAAGTCTGTTCTGTCCAGCTGCCGCTTTCGGCGTAGTCATAGAACATACGGGGCACGCGGCGTTCATATATGCGTTTGAGGTCTTCGATATTGGTGATCACAGGCATGAAAACAGGGCTCCGCGTACATTGGTTAGTTTTCTTTACCAATTCATTCCCAAGGCTGCAATGTCTTGGCGTCACAGTGAAGGGTCACAAAAAACCCGCCGCGGTATCCGCGACGGGTCATAACTCTCGTATGTTGGCTGCGAGATCAGGCGCTGTGCGCGCCATCCGAAAGAGATTTCACAAAGGTCAGCACGTCGGCCACAGGTTTACCAGCGCCGATCTGGCTGACGATCGCTGACCCGACCACCGCGCCATCCGACACCGAGGCAATATTGCGCGATTTCTCAGGCGTGTTGATCCCGAACCCCACGATTACCGGCAGATCGGTCGCGGCCTTGATGCGGGTAACCTCGGGGCCAACATCTGTTGCTTCTGCCTCGGCTGCGCCAGTGATCCCGGTGATCGAGACATAATAAACAAAGCCCGAAGTGTTTTGCAGAACACGTGGCAGGCGTTTGTCATCCGTGGTTGGGGTTGCCAGGCGAATAAAATTCAGACTCGCCGCTTGCGCGGGCAGGCAGAGTTCTGCGTCCTCCTCGGGGGGAAGGTCCACCACGATCAACCCGTCAATACCAGCTGCTTTTGCATCGGCCAGAAACGCATCGACACCCCGGCTGTAGATCGGGTTGTAATACCCCATCAGGACAATGGGGGTTGTATCGTCCGTTTCCCGAAAGGTTCGTGCCAGATCCAATGTGCGTTGCAAGGTCATGCCCTGCTCAAGCGCACGTTGGCCCGCGGCCTGAATTGTCGGGCCGTCGGCCATCGGGTCAGTAAAGGGCAAGCCCAGCTCGATAACATCCACGCCAGCACCAGGCAGGCCTTTGACCACTTCAAGCGAAGTGTCATAGTCGGGATCTCCGGCCATGACATAGGCGACAAAGGCTTTTTTTCCTTCGGCTTTCAGGGCGGCGAACTTGGCGTCGATACGGGTCATCGGATGTCCTTGCACTCGGGTTTCGACCTGATGTGCAGAAACTTTGACCGAAAATCAATCCCGCCCAGACAGGAATGGATCAGAAGCCCAGATGATAGCGTACCAGCAGGGCATTCACGCCCGGGTTCTCGTCATTGGTACTGGCGTTGGATTTATGGGTTAGCGCGACAGACACGCTGTTGCCATTGTTCAGGTTATAGCCAAGTCCCAAAAGGCTGCGAATCTGGAAATCGCCCCCAAGATCATTCAGGTCGTTGCTGGCATTATAGTAGCCGGGCATAACACTGCCTTCCAAAAACCAGCGATCACTCAGCGCATACTGCCCGATCAAACCCGCGCCGATATGCGTGTCACCATCTTCATCTACAGTTAGGGCCGCACCCCAACCGGCGCGAAACCGCGTCGCCTGATGAAATGGCGTGTGGTGGTATTCGATCGAGATCAGACCCTGATCTTCGGATGTGTCTTCAGAATAGTCCGCGTATCCGGCACCAAAAACAACGGTTTGGGCCTGGGCTGACGCGAAGGCCGTTGCCGCCAGAACGGTTGCAAGAAAAAGGTGTTTCATCAGTGTCCGCCAACAAAAAGTGATCGTGTGCTATTAACTGGTAATCGTAGGAGTTGTTTTTCAATTTCGGCAAGAACACAATTTTCAAACGATTTTGTGATGTGGCGAAATGGACTCGGCCAAAGTGCCGCCAGCAATCCCTTGCGCATTCAGGCGGACCTGCATAGAAGCTGCGATCGTATTCTATGCAGGAGGCCGTGATGGGCTTTAAAATGGGAATCGTGGGTCTGCCGAATGTCGGCAAGTCGACCCTGTTCAATGCGCTGACCAAAACCGCTGCTGCGCAGGCCGCGAACTTCCCATTCTGCACCATTGAGCCCAATGTCGGGGATGTTGCGGTTCCCGACGCCCGCCTCGACAGGCTGGCAGCGATTGCGTCCTCAAAACAGATTATCCCGACGCGGATGACTTTTGTGGATATCGCGGGTCTGGTGAAAGGCGCGTCAAAGGGCGAAGGGCTGGGCAACCAGTTTCTGGCGAATATTCGCGAAACGGATGCGATTGCCCATGTGCTGCGCTGTTTCGAAGACGGCGACGTGACACATGTCGACGGGCGTGTTGATCCGGTTGCGGACGCTGAAACGATTGAAACCGAACTGATGCTGGCCGATTTGGAAAGCATCGAAAAGCGCCGGGCCAATCTGGTGCGCAAGCTGAAGGGCAACGACAAAGAAGCGCAACAGCAAGATCGCCTGTTGGCCGAGGCGCAGGCCATGCTGGAAAGCGGCAAGCCCGCACGTCTGGTCGAAGTCAGCGACGAGGACGCCAAGGCGTGGAAGATGTTGCAACTGCTGACAACCAAACCGGTTCTCTACGTCTGCAACGTGTCCGAGGAAGATGCCGCACAAGGCAACGAATACTCTGCCCGCGTGGCCGAAATGGCCGCCGCGCAGGGCAATGCCCATGTCATCATCAGTGCCAAGATCGAAGAAGAGATAAGCCTGCTGGATGAGGACGAAGCCCAGATGTTCCTTGAGGAGATGGGACTGGAAGAGCCCGGCCTCGACCGTCTGATCCGCGCAGGTTACGATCTGCTGAAGCTGGAAACCTATTTCACCGTCGGCCCGAAAGAGGCCCGCGCCTGGACCATCCGCACCGGCACCGCTGCACCGCAAGCAGCAGGTGTGATCCATGGCGATTTCGAAAAGGGTTTTATCCGCGCCGAGACCATCGCCTTTGACGACTATGTCGCTGCCAATGGTGAGCAGGGCGCGAAAGAAGCAGGCAAGATGCGGGCCGAGGGTAAGGGTTACATCGTCAAGGACGGCGATGTGATGCACTTTTTGTTTAATACCTGATCAATTGGGCTGTTCCTGTCGGGTGAGCGGGGTATCCTGCCTTATCCGCAGCATTGGAGCTTTCCTTGATCGAAATCCGCGACCTCCAGCTCCTCAGCGCTTTGGCGCGGCATCGGCATTTTGCCAAAGCAGCCGAGGAATGCGGGATTTCACAGCCCGCGTTTTCGATGCGCATCCGCAATCTTGAGGACCGGTTAGGTGTCTCAATCGTCCGTCGCGCCAACCGCTTTCAAGGGCTGACCGAAGAGGGCGAGATGATTGTCCAGCGGGCGCGGCGTATTCTGGACGACACCAAGGCGCTGGAACAGCAGGTACTGGCCGCCAAGGGTGAGATTACGGGCACACTGATCCTCGGCGTGATCCCGACCGCAATCGCCTTCACGGGGCGGTTGGTCAAAAGGCTGCGTGACGCGCATCCTCGTATCGTCACACGCATTGAAACCATGTCAGCCACCGCAATTCAGCACCGGCTGGACGAAGGCAGCCTTGATGCCGGGGTGACTTATGGTGACAGCATCGGCACGGACTTCCGGCAGGTTCAACCTCTTTACGAGGAAACCTATGTGTTGTTGGTGCCCACGCATCTGACGGACCAAAGCGGCCCGATTCCGTGGGCGCAGGTCGCAGAATTTCCGCTCAGCCTTTTGGAGCCGCAGATGCAGAACCGGCGTATTCTGGACCGGGTGTTTGCCGAACAGGGGCTGCACCCCGATATCGTTGCCGAAACCAGCGGTTTCACGGCGTCAATGGTCATGGTGCGGGAGGGGCTGGCGGCGACGGTTGTTCCTCGGGTTTTGGTACGTGCGCTGGGCGATTTGAAGGGAACGAAAGTGTTGCCGCTGATCGAACCTGTTGTCAGCAAACCGATTTGTCTGGCGACCCTCAGCCGCGACCCCGAGTTGCCGACGGTCAAGGCTTTGCGGGATGTGGTGACCTCTTTGCGGTGATAAGGTGTCGTTATCGTGCGATTGCCAAAAGCGATTTGACGATATGTTTGCCTGATGAGAGATGGAACCTCAATCGGAGGGCATCATGGCACCATTAGATACCAAGCCATCAGGCACACCCAAGGGCGTCTGGAAGTCAGGTAAAGGCAAGGGGCGGCACACACCCAAAGGCCGTCAGTTCACGGATGAGGCGCAGGCTGAAATCACACGCCTGCTGGGCGATCGTCCGCGCCGCCGCGATCTGTTGATCGAGTTCCTGCATTTGATTCAGGACGAACACGGTCATATCAGCGCCGACCATATCGCGGCATTGGCCGTCGAGATGCGGATCGGTCAGGCCGAGATCTACGAAACCGCGACTTTCTATGCCCATTTCGATGTGGTGAAAGAAGGCGAGACGCCACCTCCGGCGTTGACCATCCGGGTTTGTGATTCCCTCTCTTGCGAAATGGCTGGTGCCCAGCAGTTGCAGAAGGCGTTGGAAGACGGTTTGGACCCCGCTGAGGTTCGTGTTGTCCGCGCGCCCTGCATGGGGCGTTGCGATACCGCTCCGGTATTGGAGATTGGCCACAACCATATTGACCATGCGACCCCCGAAAAGGTGCAGTCGGCGATTGCAGCAGGGGACACCCATGCGCACCTGCCCGACTGTGAGACCTTCACGGCCTATGAGGCCGAAGGCGGTTACGCCAAGCTTAAAGAGCTGCGCGACGGCGGTGATTGGGAACAGGTGCAAGAAGACGTCCTGTCCTCGGGTCTGCGTGGTCTGGGCGGCGCTGGCTTCCCGTCGGGTAAGAAATGGGGCTTTGTTCGTATGAACGAAGGTCCGCGCTATCTGGCGGTAAACGGCGACGAGGGTGAGCCCGGAACATTCAAAGACCGCTATTATCTGGAGCGCACGCCGCATGTCTTCCTCGAAGGTATGCTGATCGCCGCGTGGGCAGTCGAGGCCGAGACCTGCTTCATCTACATGCGCGACGAATACCCGGCAGTGCTGGAAATTCTGCGCCGTGAGATTGCTGCTCTGGAACAGGCGGGTATTGTCGAAGAAGGCTATATCGACCTGCGCCGGGGTGCTGGCGCTTATATCTGCGGTGAAGAATCCGCGATGATCGAATCGATTGAGGGCAAGAAGGGCCTGCCGCGCCACCGTCCTCCGTTTGTGGCGCAGGTTGGGGTCTTTAACCGTCCGACCTTGGTGCACAATGTCGAGACGCTGTATTGGGTCTCAAAAATCTGCCGCGAAGGGCCGCAGATTCTGAACTCTGTTGAAAAGAACGGCCGCAAGGGCCTGCGCAGCTATTCGGTCTCGGGGCGTGTGGCGAAGCCGGGCGTTTACCTGCTGCCCGCAGGTTCGACCATTCTTGATGTGATTGATGCCGCCGGCGGCATGGCTGATGGCCATGTGTTCAAGGCGTATCAACCGGGCGGGCCGTCGTCTGGTCTTCTCCCCTCAAGCATTGACGACGTCCCGCTCGACTTCGACACGCTTCAGCCGCTTGGCACTTTCATCGGGTCGGCCGCCGTTGTGGTTCTGTCCGATCAGGACACCGCCCGCGATGCAGCGCTGAACATGCTGCGGTTCTTCGAGGATGAAAGCTGCGGTCAATGCACCCCCTGCCGGGCAGGCTGCGAAAAGGCGGTCAAGCTGATGCAGGCCGACAAGTGGGATACCGATCTGTTGGAAGATCTGTGCCAGGTCATGGGCGATGCCTCGATCTGCGGTCTGGGGCAGGCGGCCCCGAATCCGATCCGCTTGGTCATTAAACATTTCGCTGACGAAATCTGAGGGAGACAGAGCCATGCTTGACGCAAGCCCAACCAAGACCGTCACCTTCAACCTGAACGGCGATGACGTCACCGTGCCCGCGGGCACCACGATCTGGGAAGCGGCTAATGGCCGGGGCCTGGTGATCCCGCATCTATGCCACAAGCCTGCACCGGGATACCGCCCCGATGGCAACTGCCGCGCCTGCATGGTCGAGGTGGAGGGCGAGCGCACGCTGGTCGCCTCGTGCATCCGCCCGGCGGTCGATGGGATGGTGGTCAAGACCGACACCGACCGCGCCGAAAAATCGCGCGCCATGGTGATGGAACTGTTGGTGGCCGACCAGCCCGAGGAAGCGCACGACAAATCGAGCCACTTCTGGGACATGGCCAAGCTGAACGATGTCAGCGACAGCCGTTTTCCTGCGAAAGAGGCCGAGAAAATCCCGCTTCTGGATGACAGCCATGTGGCGATGCGTGTCAATCTGGATGCGTGTATCAACTGCAACCTTTGTGTTCGGGCCTGCCGCGAAGTGCAGGTGAATGACGTGATTGGCATGGCTGGTCGCGGTCATACCGCGCAGGTGGTGTTCGACCAGAATGATCCGATGGGTACCTCCTCCTGTGTTGCTTGCGGTGAATGTGTTCAGGCCTGCCCCACCGGTGCGCTGATGCCTGCCACCGTGCTGGACGATCAGCAGCAGGGGGACAGCAAGGATTATGATAGCGAAACCGAAAGCGTCTGCCCGTTCTGCGGTGTGGGCTGCAAAGTGTCGCTGAAGGTCAAGGACGGCAAGGTGAAGTATGTCGAGGGCATCAACGGCCCCGCAAACGAAGGTCGTTTGTGCGTCAAAGGTCGCTTTGGCTTTGACTACATCCACCACCCGCACCGCCTGACCAAACCGCTGATCCGGCGCGAGGATGCGCCCGCCAAGGGGCTGAACGTTGATCCGGGCGATCTGTCGACCCATTTCCGCGAGGCAACCTGGGAAGAGGCGATGGATCTGGCCGCGACCAAGCTGATGACCCTGCGCGCCGAAGACCCACGTTCGGTTGCGGGCTTCGGTTCGGCCAAGTGTACCAACGAAGAGGCGTATCTGTTCCAGAAGTTCATCCGTCAGGGCTTCAAGCACAACAACGTCGATCACTGCACCCGTCTGTGCCACGCTTCATCCGTTGCGGCGCTGATCGAGAATGTGGGTTCGGGCGCGGTGACGGCAACCTTTAACGAGATCGAAAACGCCGATGTGGCGATCATCATCGGTTCGAACCCGATCGAGAACCACCCTGTCGCGGCGACCTATTTCAAGCAGTTCGCCAAGCGTGGCGGCAAACTGATCGTTATGGACCCCCGTGGCGTTGGTATGCGCAAGTTCGCGGATGAAATGCTGCAGTTCCGTCCGGGGGCGGATGTCTCGATGCTCAACGCGATCATGAACGTGATCGTGGAGGAAGAGTTGTATGACAGCCAGTACATCCACCGCTGGACCGAGAACTGGGAGGCCGAGAAAGAGCATCTGCGCGCCTTCACGCCCGAAGCGATGGCACCGATCTGTGGTATTGAACCGGATCAGCTGCGCCGTGTCGCGCGTACCTTTGCGCAGGCCAAAGCTGGCCTGATCTTCTGGGGCATGGGCGTCAGCCAGCACATCCACGGCACCGACAACTCGCGCTGCCTGATTTCGCTGGCTCTGATGACGGGCAATGTCGGTAAACCCGGCGCTGGGCTGCACCCGCTGCGGGGGCAAAACAACGTGCAGGGCGCATCGGATGCGGGCCTGATCCCGATGTTCCTGCCGGACTATCAGTCGGTGACTGACGACGGCGTTCGCGCCAGATTCAATGATGTCTGGCATTCGGATGACTTCTCGAACGAGAAGGGTCTGACGGTGACCGAAATCATCGATCAGGCCTATGCGGGCAACATCAAGGGCATGTATATTCAGGGTGAAAACCCGGCCATGTCCGACCCGGATGTGAACCACGCCCGCGCGGCGCTGGCCAAACTGGATCTGATGATCGTGCAGGACATCTTCCTGACCGAGACGGCGAACTATGCCGATATCATCCTGCCTGCCTCGGCGCTCTATGAAAAGAACGGCACGGTGTCGAACACCAACCGTCAGGTACAGCGTGTACGGCCTGCCGTTACCCCCCCGGGAGAAGCGCGCGAAGATTGGAAGATCACGGTCGAGCTGGCACAGCGCATCGGGCTGAACTGGGATTACACCGATGTCTCTCAGGTCTTTGCCGAGATGAAACTGACCATGGCATCGCTTGACAACATCACGTGGGAGCGTCTGGAGACCGAGACGATTACCTACCCGTCGCTCAGCGAAACCGACCCGGGTCAGGCCATCGTGTTCGGGGATGGTTTCCCCCGCTCGGGCGGTAAGGCGAAGTTCACCCCCGCCAGCGTCATTCCGCCGGATGAGGCCCCGGACGAGGAATACCCGATGATCGCCACCACTGGCCGTCAGCTGGAACATTGGCACACCGGCTCAATGACCCGCCGGTCCAATGTTCTGGACGCGGTTGAGCCCGAGGCGAACTGTTCGATGAATCCACGTACGCTCAAGCTGATGGGCATCGAGCCGGGCGACATGATCCGCCTGACCACACGCCGTGGTTCGATTGAGATCATGGTCCGCGCGGACCGGGCGATTGCCGAGGATATGGTGTTCATCCCGTTTGCCTATGTTGAGGCGGCGGCAAACATCCTGACAAACTCAGCCATCGACCCTTATGGCAAAATCCCCGAGTTCAAATTCTCGGCCATTCGCGTCGAGAAGATCGAAGGCGCAGTTGCGGCTGAGTGAACCCAATACATATCAAGCAAAGAAGGCGGCCAGACGGGTCGCCTTTTTCTTTTCTTGACAGGCGCTTGCGCTCAACCAACCCTGTCCGGTAATATGGTGGAGGAGTTGCTAATGGCCCGTCGTTTCGTCGATCTGTCCGTTCCGTTGGAAACCGGGATCGTGTCTGACCCGTCAATCATGTTGCCGCAAATCGAATATCTGACCCATGATCAGACGGCAGAACAGGTCATATCTTTCTTTCCGGGTCTGGAACGGCAAGACCTGCCGAACGGTGAAGGGTGGGCCATCGAACGGTTGCAGATCGCGACCCACAACGGCACGCATCTGGATGCGCCGTATCACCATCATTCCACGATGAACAAAGGTGAACGGGCGATAACCATCGACGAAGTGCCGTTGGAATGGTGCATGAACCCTGGCGTCAAGCTGGACTTTCGACACTTCGAGGATGGGTATGTTGTTACCGCGGCAGATGTCGAAGCAGAATTGAAGCGCATCGGCCACGAGCTTTGCCCGCTGGATATCGTCGTGGTCAACACTGCGGCAGGGACACGTTACGGCGCGCCGGACTATCTGGTCAAAGGATGTGGAATGGGGCGCGAGGCGACGCTTTATCTGACGGAACGTGGCGTGCGTGTCACCGGCACCTACGCCTAGAGCTGGGATGCACCGTTTCCGCTCACCGCTCAGGAATACGCTGAGACCCGAGATCCATCAATTATCTGGGAAGGCCACCGCGCGTCGATGGATATCGGGTATTGCCACTTGGAAAAGCTGACCAATCTGGAAGACCTGCCGCCCACCGGGTTCGAGATTTCCTGTTTCCCCTTCAAGATAAAAGGGGCCTCTGCGGGATTTGTCCGGGCCGTGGCTATATTTGACGATGAAGGCGCACAGTAAAGGGGGCCAAATGCAGCTGACTTCGACACCTCCTGGCGGGCATGATGGCCCGTATGCCGCGCCTGTGGAAATTCGCGGCTTTGAAGTACGGCCCGAATGGATCGACTATAACGGCCATGTGAATGTCGGGTTTTACAGTGTCGCCTTTGACATGGCGTTGGAAAAGCTGATGGTTGACCATCTCGGGTTGGGCGAGGTGCAGGTCAAGGCGTTGGGGCAGGGGCCTTACATCCTGCAGTCTCATCTGCATTTCGTGCAAGAGGTCAAAGATGGTTCGTCATTTTATTTCAGGTTCCGTATGCTGGATGCTGACAGCAAGAGAGGACATTACTTCGCCCAGATGCTTTTGGCAGAAACTGACGAGATTTGTGCGACGCAAGAGGCGCTTTTTATGAATGTCAGCCACAGCACCGGGCGATCCGCACCCTACCCGGATTGGGCAGCGGCGCGTCTTGCGCAAATGGTGGAAGATCACAAGTCTCTGGAACCGGCTTCGCAGATCGGCCAACCGATAGGAATTCGCCGGAAATAGTTTGCTGGGGTCGGACGCGATCCTAATAGTCCTTTGAAAAGAACACTCCGATGCCCGTTTCGCCACGACCGTCAACCGTGCCCTTGACCGAGAAATTGTCGGTTACATCAAGGTTCAGGTTCACCTCGGTATTGCCTTCGGTATTGACGGTAAAGTCGGTATAGAGGTTTTCACCCAGATAGGCCCCGGCACCCAGTCGGCCCGCGCCACCCTCTGACGCACCAACATCAATCGTATCAACACCGGTAGAGTCGCGTAATCCCTTGGTCGCGTCCCCGCCAGCACCGCTGAGTTGCGCCAGCGATGCGGCCATCTGCGCAATCAGGAATGGTGAGATTTCCGAGAACCTGTTCCCGAAGAGCAGCATCGCCAGCGCCTCTTCAGCCGGACGCTCGGGATCGGAAAACACGTTAACCTCGGGTGAATCCAGTGGCCCTGCGATTTCGATGGTCGCGGTGCCGTCCGAGGTGCTGGCAGAGGATTCAAACTCGATATAAGGCGTCAAGTCACCCTGTAGGGTCACGATGCCTTTGGTCAGGGCCAGCCTGCGGCCCAGAATGTCGAAATTACCGCGGATCAATTCAATCTGACCTGACGGGACCACCGAGGTCGTCGTACCACCAATGGAGATCCGGCCGCCCAATTCGGCATTTACACCGCGCCCCCTTACGAACACGGCTTTGGGTGCCAGCAAGTTGATGTCTAGCGCTATTCTGGACGTGCGTTGCCCCTTGTCTTCGGTGGCTACCAGACCTGCACGCTCACGCGTGATGAAACTGGCTCCGCTTTCGTTGACATGCTGTATCTCAGGGATCGGTGCGGCACCTACAGCCCCCGAAGCCGCAGCGAGGTTGATATTGGTCTCACCAAAGGTGATCTGCCCGGCCAGCGAACTGTTCCCGGCTAGGGCGCCGGTCATCGCAATCTGACCGTTCAAAGTCGTCTCGTATAAGAGCCGATCGGTCAGGACGAGGCTGTTGATTGTTGTCGCGATCTGCGCGTTGAACGGGGGCGTCAGATCGACAGGTCCATTGACGGTAAAGCCACCACCGGCCCGCACACCACCGTTCAGCGAGATGGTTGCACGGCTTTGCGCCAGATCCACCTGTCCGTTAATCCCGGTGATGGTCTGACCCGCGCCGGGAAGTGCAAGGGATGTTCCCGAAGTGGTAATCGACCCGCTTAGGGACGCCAGATCAGCCGGGCCCTTGAGGGCCAGATCAAAACGTGCGGACCCTTCAATCTTGTTAGGCGTGATGAAGACGTTTGCTATCCCCAGGTTTACGCCACCCTTCGCTGAAATATCTGCATTGCTGCTGGTTTCATCAAAGGTGCCTGCAACCGTGCTGACGATGTCTGCGGGACCTTGCGCCTTGGCGTCGATGGTCCAAACGCCACTGTCCCGCTTTGCATTGCCCGCAGCGGTAAGGGTGCCGGGAAACTCTGGCACAAACCTTTCGATGCGGTTGAACTTGGCATCAAAGTCCAGATCGGCGGATCCATTTGTGTCCACCGTACCGGCCACTTTGGCATAGGAACTCTCTGGCCCCAGCAGATGAGCTGACCCTTCCAGCCCGGATTGTGTCGGAGCGACGTTGCCGTCCAGCTTCAGAGGCCCGGAGAGTGTTTTCGACAGCCGCCCCAAATCATCCAGCGCAGCGGTAAAGGTCAGCCCGCCAGCATCGCGGTCCAGTTTGCCGGATGCATCCGCAGAAAGGGCGGTGCCGATCAGCTGGAATGTGCGAATATTCAGACCGGCCTCGTCATTCACCGCATCCACCGTCAGGTTCGTTCGCCCCTGGATCAGGTTGTCAACCGCATTGATGCCGGATTTGATGTCATCAGCAGCCAGGTTGCCTTTTACGTCAAAGGCCTTGCTGCCAACCGTACCTTTGCCTGCGACGTCCGTGATAATCGAACCTGCAAGATCTCGCCCGGCAAGAGTTGAAAAGGGTGACAGGTCCGGGATGTTCAGACTGACCTGCCCGTCCACAGCCAAAGCATCCGTCGGATCGTCAATTGTTGCTGCGGCGCTTGCCACAAGGGCTGAACCTTTGATCACCGCGTCGCGGATTTCAATCTGCTTCTGGCTCAGCGCGCCGTCGAACGTGATCTCGGTCCGGCCGACCAGCAGCGGGTCAATCTCGGGTAGGCCCGTTTTGACATCCCGGCTCATCATGCTGGCTGTGCCATCGAATTCGAGCGTCTGAACAGTGCCTTTGCCGTCCAGTTTCGCCTGTACCGCACCGCCAAGCTCACGTTTGGCGAGGCCCGAGAACACGGAAAGGTCCTGCGCGTTGACTGTTGCTTGCCCATCAATCGTCACGTTGCCGTCAGGGGTGGTAACCGTGCCATCCGCCTGCGCGCGCAGAGCGTCGCCGATCAGCGTAAAATCCCGGATCGTTACGCCATCCGCTCCGCGTTTGGCGTCCAGCGTGATTGTTGTGTTGCCCCTTATCACCGGGTCAATGTCGTCGCGCCCTGTGGAAAGATCGCGCCCTTCGACCTCAAGCTTGCCATCGAAACTGCCTTCAAGCGGAGAGCCCTGACCCGAGAGCCGGGCAGAGGCCTGACCGCCCAGTTCCAGCTGCGCCAGGCCCGAAAACCGCGACAGATCGGTCGCTTGCAACGTCGCAGCACCATTGACGGCCAAACCACTGGACAAGCCGCTGATCTCGGCATCAACGCCCAGTTCATAGTCCGAGCCGACCATCTCGACCCCTGACAGGTTCAGGGTCTGATCCCTGCCATATTGGAACGTACCGTCCAGCGTAATGCGGTCGCCAACGGCGGTGTTCAGGGCGTCGTCAGCCAGGTCGATACCGTCCAAAGCAGCCTGCAAATCACCGTCGATCCGCAAAACATCACCCTGTTCCAAGGTCCCTTGCGCCGTAATCTGCGCGCGTTGCAGGTTCAGGGTGTCGGATCTTACGGCGTTTGCGGTCAGGCTCAGATCCCAGAGGTTGCCGTTTTTCTCATCAAACAACGCAGAAACCTGGGCAGCCTCGATCGATGTGTCGCCACCTGATAACGGAAGGACGACGCTTTGCCCCTCTGGCGGCGTAATGCGTCCTTGCAGAGCCGCCAGTTGCAGCCGACCGCCTGGCGCCAGTTGCAGCGCCCCTTTCAGGTTCAGTGCCTGAGAACTGAGTTCCAGATCACTGATATCCAACGCTCCTTCAGGCAGGGTTCGCCCATCCACGATCAACCGCGTTTTGGGGCCGAAAAATGTATCCATATTCTCAGCGACAAAGGGCGTCAGGTCACCGCCCAGATCCGCGGTAAAGGCGATGCCCTCCTCCGCGCTAGCCGCGGCTGTTGGGGCAGAACGCAACCGAACCTGCCCGGTCACCCGTGGCTGCCCATCACTGCTCAGGCCGATATCGGCCGTAAAATCCGTCACCGGCCCGGACCCTTTCGCGGTCAATCCGATCGGAGGGCTGTCCGGCATTTTTAGCGCGGTCGAGATCAGACCCCCCGCGGCTTCGGTGACCTGAAGGTCAAGATCGATCTGGCTGTCAGTGTTCCTAAAACCCGCAGCCAAAGAGATTTCATCACCGGCCCGATCCAGTCGGGTGATGTCCAGTTTGGTGTCCAACGTGCCGTCGGCCAGCGACAGGTTGCCATTGACGGCCAGTTCCGCCGCGACACCGATCAAAGGTTTGCCCAATGCCAGCTCGCCAATACGGATTTCGCCGATTTCGATGGCCACAGGCAGTTCAGGCAGTTGAAAAGCCTGGGTCTCGGCAGAAGGGGACGGCGTGTCTTTAGTCGTGGTGCCCGGCGCACGGGCCACGTCGATTTCCTGTGCGGTCAGCGCGTTGACCGAAAACCGCCCGCGGATCAGCGCCAACCGGTTCCAATCCAGTTCCGCTTCCCGGATGGTCAGCCAGACCCCTTCATCATCGGCCACCGTGATCTCGGCAATGGTGGCGCGTGAACTCAGCGCGCCTTGCAGGCCTTTGACGGTGACATTCTGATCGTCGCCCGACAGCGTGTCCTGTAGGAACCGCTCGATCATGCTGCCGCCTTCGTCCTCCTGCGCAGGGCTGGCCACTGGCACAAGCATCAGCGTGCCAATCAGCAGAGGGTATGAAAGGTGCCGTCTCAAAACGCTTGCCCGATCCCGATATAGAATTGCAGACCGTCGCCGCTGGAGCCGCTTACCGGGAAGGCCAGGTCAAACCGCAGGGGTCCAAAGCCGCCCAGATCATATCTTACGCCGATACCGGCACCTGCATGATCTTCCGCGCCACTTCCTATAAAGGAAGAGGTATCGACGACACCGTAGTCGTAAAACCCGACCAACGACAGCGAATCTGTCACCTTGCCCCGGATCTCGCCGGAAAGTCCAAGAAAGGACTTGCCGCCTGCGACACCGGTCCCGACAGGGATGCCAAGGCTTTCATAGGGTTGTCCGCGCACGGTTCCCGCGCCACCGGAAAAGAACAGAAAATCAGGTGTAACGCCACTCGCAGGCGGGCCAATGACCGATCCAAGCTGCGCCCGCCCGGCCAGCACAACCCTGCCGCTGGTTCCAAGGCTGGTATAGACCCGCCCGTCAACAAACAGGCGAAGGCCCGTATCGGTGCCGGAAAAGCCAACGAAAGGCATGACTTCGGTATCCAGATAAAAGCCGCGCGTGGCGCTGACTTTGCTGTCGCGCTCATCCCATTCCGAGCGGAAGGGCAGGATAAAGTACCTAAACTTTCGGCCATTTCCATAGGCGTCGTCAGCATCTGACCACTGTAATCCAGCCGAGGCTTCAGCATAGAGCGTGTCAGAGAATGTGCGGCGCGCACCATATGCCACAGACGCAACCGAGACATTGTAGTTTTCGGTGTTGCGGCGCTCAAGCAACGCGTTCCAGAAAGTATTGTCGTCCGGACCCAGACGATCGGGCTGATCCAGGCGCAATCCGATCCGCCCATCAAGATCTTCGGAACCACCGATATTTCGTATCGCTGCCTCAAACCGCAGACGCTCCGCGCGTTTGAACATGTTGCGATGCATCCAGGTCGCGGTCACATCGACACCGTCGCGCGAGGCCAGCTCGAGCCCAAAGGTCAGCTGACGCTTTGGCAGGTCTTCGAATGTGGCGTCGAAATCCAGTGTGCCGTCGGGGTTTGCTGTCTCATGTTCCTGCAATGACACGACGTTGAACGTGCCGGTGCGGCGTAAACGTGTTCCAACCTTCTGGATTTTTTCTGGTGAGTAAACTTCTCCGCTTGGGAAACCGGCGATTTTTTCGATGGACCGGTGGCGCACATCCGTGTCGCCCTTGATGAACATTCTGCCAAACGTCAACCTGCGCCCCGGGTCCAGATCAATCTGCGCATCCAGACGGGCCTGCGCGTGGCGGGCGATGATGGTCTGATCCTCAATTTTCGCTTTCGCATGGCCCGCATTCCGCCACCCCTGCACACCGTCCGAGCCTGCTTTTTGAATGGCTCCGGTCGTTGCCAACTTGCCGGGGGCGAAACCTTCGGGCAGAACGGTGCCAGACGCCAGGGGCTGAACAATGGCCGTGCCGAATTTGAATCTTGGTCCGGTTTCAACGGTAATTGCGGCCCTGTTGATTTGTGCTGGCACTGTCAAAGAGCTCAATTCAGCGGCTTCCTGCCCGTCAAGCTTGATGCTGACAACCGGGCTGAAATACCCTTCGTCATACAAGATCTGCACAAGCGTGCGGTAATCCGACAAAGCGGCAGACAGAATCTCAAGTGGCGTATCCAGGCCCCGCTCTTCCGCTGTTGTCACCGATGATGTCTTTTTCAGGCGTTCAACCAGTTCCTTGGATGCGCCCGGCGCCGTCAGAGAAGTTTCCAGCGCCATCAGAGTGGTCGGGGTCAGTGCCAAGACAATGGCACTCAGCCAGCACTTCAAACGGCCTTGCGGCGTGCGCCCTTGCATGAATTGCCCCAACTGTCCCAGTTCCAAATCTCAGCTACCGTGTCATGCACGGCCTTATAGTGTCAGGTTAGAACACCTGAATGCCATTGGGAAAAGGGATAAACGCGGGATCGGGTCATTTTGGCCGAATTGTCCCGGCCTTTGCTGACACAATCGCTTTGCCGCACCTCGATTGGCACACCGGAATTGCCGCGGTCCGGGCCAAAGCCAACCGTATACAACCAATGTCCGGGCCGGTCCGTGGCCTATGCCCTGTGTAATTCACTAGGCAAACGGGTGATTCTTCGGTATTCCCAATATATTGTCAATTGGTATCAAAAAAACCGAAAAAATGTCCTATCTCGACAACATCCGAACCTTTGTCAGGGTTTACGATCTGGGCAGCATGTCCGCAGCCGGGCGGGATCTTAGGATTTCGCCAGCGGTGACATCAGCGCGAATATCGCAGCTTGAAGACCATCTGGGTGTGCGCCTGTTCCAGCGCACCACGCGGAACCTGTCCCCGACACAGCAGGGAAAGGCATTCTATCCCGGTGCGGTGGTGGTTCTGGATGCGGTGGACGAGGCCGAGGCTCAGGTCACACATCTGACCGAGGCACCGCGGGGGTCGTTGTTCGTCGCGTCTCCACTGGGGGTGGGGCGGCGATTGCTTGCTCCGAATGTGCCCGAATTTCTTGCGGAATACCCAGAGATTGATGTCCGTTTGCGCCTGACGGATCGCTCGGTTGACCTGACGACGGAAGGTCTGGATCTGGCGTTTTTCATTGGCCAGCCCGAGGACAGCACGTTGCGTATTCGCAAGATTGCCGACTGCCAGCGTGCGCTATGTGCTGCGCCGGACTATGTGGCGCGGCGCGGTATGCCTAAGACCGGGGCTGACCTGATTGCCGACAAGCATGAATGCCTTAATCTGCGCTTTCCGGGTGCGACCGAGTTTCAGTGGATGCTGGTCACACCCGATGGTCCGAAACGTTTTGCCGTGTCCGGGCGGTTTGAATGTGATGATGGGGATGTCCTGACGGATTGGGCGTTGTCCGGTCAAGGCATTGCAATGAAGCCGGTTTTCGAGGTGGCCGAGCATCTGAAATCCGGCCGCCTCGTACCGGTTGCGACGGAAACTCCGCCTGTTTCAGTTCAGATGGCCTGCCTATACACGCATCGGCGCCATCAGGATCCAAAGGCACGCCTGTTCATGGATTTCATGATTGAACGGATTAGTAAGGTGGTCCGTGTTACAGAATACCCTGTCGCGGGGCCTAAACCATAGACACCGACCCGACGCTGAGTACGAAGCTAAGTCCGGTCACGGCGCGGCCATCAGGCGGGCCACGTCCAGCATGCGGGCCGAAAAGCCCCATTCGTTGTCGTACCAGCCGAAAACGCGCACCTGATTTTCACCGACCATGCGGGTTTCCGGCCCGGCGATGACAAGCGATTCCGGGCGCGCCCGCAGATCGGAAGAGACCAGCGGCATATCAGTCCAGCCCAAAACCGGTGACGCGACAACAGCCTGACGCAAAGCATGATCAAAATCCTCGGCCCTCATGCCGCGTTCCAACGTGACCACGAGGTCGACCGCCGAAACGCTGGCTGTCGGGACGCGAACTGCGGCGCCCGAGATGCGCCCGGCCAGATGTGGAAGGACCACGTCGATCAGGTGTGTGGCGCTGGACGTTGTCGGAACCATGGACAGCGCACCGGCCCGCGACCGGGCAAGGTCGCCGCGCGGGGCGTCAACCATGGGTTGGCTGTTGGTATAGCAATGGATAGTTGTCATATGGCCTGACAAAACACCGCCAATGTGGTCCAGCACTTTGACCATTGGTGCCAGCCCATTGGTTGTGCAGGAGGCGTTCGATACGATCCGGGCGCTGCCCAACTGATCTTCGTTCGCCCCCAAAACGACGGTTAAGTCGGCCGCAGGTGAAGGGCCCGAGATCAGGACCTTGCTGGCGCCCGCAGATAACCCGCGACGCGCCACGTCGGATGTGCGCGCGACCCCAGTACAATCCAGCATTACGTCTACGCCAGACAAGTCAACGCGTGTCAGATCGGCACTGTGGGTCATAGGAACAGAGCGTCCATCCACGATCAGCGTAGCATCGCCCTGTGACACATCGCCGGGATAGGGGCCGAAGGTGCTGTCGTATTTGAACAGGTAAGCACAGGTCTCCAGCGGCGCGATGTCATTGATCAGCACCAGCTCGATATCCGACCCTTTGGGCAGGGCCAGAACCTGCCGCAGGATCGTGCGGCCAATGCGGCCGAATCCGTTTATCGCGAGTTTCATGCGCAAGCTATGGCAGGGCGTCGGGTCGATCTCAATGCCTGATCAGCAACAGCTTACTTGCACCTGACCTGAGAAAAGAACTGACCCGAGATATTCTGGTACATGCTGTTGAAGATCACCTTGCAGCCCGTCGCTTGTTGAATGGCAGCAATAGCTTGCGTTGTCCGAAGGCGTGGGGGCGGGCCGAATGGGTTCAGGTTGTTGTTGTCGCGTGTGGCGCGATAAATGACCGGTTCGTCTGCGACCTGTGTCACAGCCCAGTTGCGGCTCATGACGAAGACGGATTTGGTCTCTTCCTCCGCAATGGCGGGTGCTGTGTGCAGGATTGCAGAGGTAGATAGTGCGGCAACGGCTATCAGGGCAAGGCGCAGTTTCATGGACAAATCTCCAATGCTCAAAACAAGATGTTACCTGGATTTCAGCAAATTCCGACCCTTGTGTGAAGCCCCGGGGCAATAGATCACTGCGATTTCCAGCCCAGCGTTTAGCGGCGCGACAGGGACAGGGGCATATGCCGGTTGACGTCCTTGTAAAGCAGATACCTGAACCGGCCCGGCCCCCCTGCGTAACAGGCTTGCGGGCAAAAGGCGCGCAGCCACATGTAATCTCCGGCCTCAACTTCGACCCAGTCCTGATTGAGGCGATAAACCGCTTTCCCTTCCAGAACATAAAGCCCGTGTTCCATCACATGGGTTTCGGCGAAGGGAATGACCCCGCCTGGTTCGAAATTGACGATGTTCACATGCATGTCATGGCGCAGGTCCTGCGGGTCTGCGAACCGCGTGGTGGACCATCGGCCTTCGGTGCCCGGCATTTCGACAGGCGTCACATCGCGTTCGTTGGTGATGATCGGGTCTGGCGCGGACAACCCGGGAACGGCCTCATAGGCTTTGCGGACCCAGTGGAACCGGGCTGCCGTCTGGCCAGTGTTCCGCAATGTCCAGTCGCTGCCGGCGGGGATATAGGCGTATCCGCCTGTCTCCAACACATGGTTTTCCGAGTTCAGCGTCAAAGTGACTGTTCCTTCGACGACAAAAAGCACTGCCTGAGCTTGCGCGTCTGTCTCTGGCTGATCGCTGCCGCCGCCGGGCTGCACTTCCATGATGTATTGCGAGAACGTTTCGGCAAATCCGCTGAGCGGGCGTGAAAGAACCCACAGGCGTGTTCCTTCCCAGAACGGCAGATAGCTGGTGACAATGTCGCGCATCGTACCTTTGGGAATGACCGCATACGCGTTTGTGAACATGGCGCGGTCGGTCAGCAACTGGTTCTGGCCGGGGTGGCCGCCGGTCGGGGCGAAGTAGGTCGGATGGGTCATTTGTGTGCCTCGGGATCGTTTGAATGGCACTATGGGGACAAAGGCGCGGCGCTATTAGGTCCTGACACGCGATAGGTTTGTTCGGGATATTTTGAAGGTCGGCACCCCGGGGCTTGGCCCTGCTGAAACAGAGGTATATCCTTGGTCGTAAATGATTTCAGTTCTGTGAGGCCACAATGAAAGCCCAGTTTTTACCCGTCATTGCCGCGTTTGGCACCCTATTGATGACCGGTTCCGCCGACGCCAAGTCACTCTCCCGAATCATAGCTGAGATGGGGCTGTCCCCGGCAGACTTTGAAGTGGTCAGTGAAACCTCGAATGCCCTTTTGAACAATGGCACGCCTTCTGTAGGGCAGGAACGGTCCTGGCAAAACGACGATACCGGCTCAAAAGGAACGATCCGGGTGCAAAACGTTCAGGGCAACTGCGTCGGCCTTCAGCATGTCATCCAGCCGGAAGGCAGCGACCAAAGCCGCGAGATCAGAACCCGCCGGTGCAATGACGGTAACGGAAACTGGATCTTGACGCCCTGATCTCTGACTTGGTTATCAGTACCCCAGGTCGCGACTGACTTCGTGCAACAGGGGATCGCCGGACCTGAGCCTATGGTAGTTCTCAGCCACATCCGACAGTGCGTCCCCCAGATACCAGCCCGAGACATGCGGTGTGATCGTCACAGAAGGGTGCCGCCACAAGGGGCTGTCTTTTGGCAGCGGTTCCTGTGACGTGACGTCCAACACGGCATGGCCCGGTGAGCCGTTATCCAGCGCCGCGATCAGCGCCGCCTCGTCAATCAGGTTTCCGCGTCCGGCGTTCAGCAACTGACTGCCCGGCTTCATCGCGGCTAGCGTCTGTGCGTCAAACAACCCCGCGGTTTGCGGCGTCGAAGGAAGGATGGCACAGACGTGATCACATTGCCCTAATAGCCGAGGCAGCGCGTCTTGCCCATGCAGGCAGGTGACACCATCGATGGACTTTGGTGAGCGGCTCCAGCCCATGACCTGAAACCCGACGGCATGTAACATGCGGGCAGTGCGGGCCCCTATATGGCCCAGACCCAGAACGCCCACAACCGTATCAGGTGTGAAGATAGGTGCGCGCGGCAACCATTCGGCGCGGCTCTGGGATGCCTCGTGAAAAACCATATGGCGCTGAGCGCGCAGAATATAGGCCAGAAACCATTCGGCAATGCCCTGCGCAGGCGCGTCTGGCTTCAAACGTGCCACTCGGATATGCGGAGGCAGGTCCGGATGGCCAACTATGGTCTCAACCCCGGCCCCCAGCTTCTGAACCAGTTTCAGGTTGGGCAACTTCGCCGGGTGATTGCTTTGCATGCTGACCACCGCAAGCATCGTAATGTCGTTGGGGTCGCCCAGCGTTCCGGGTGTGCGGATGTCTGCACCGGGCGCCAAGGCCTGTAATGTGGCGGCGATTTCCTCATCCCCAATCCAGTCCGACAACCCGGTTTCAATCAACAACGCCATATGCGACCCCACTTGGATGTGATGTGGTGACGTCCCGTCACAGCGGTGGACAGGATCAGGTCTGTTAAGCCATCCTCGTGCCTAAAAGTACAGCCCGGTTTCAAAACCCGAAAAGGACAGTTTCGTGAAGATACCACTCACCTCGCGCAAGGGAAACCACGTTACTTCGCAACCGGTTACCGGTATGAGTGAGCCGAGGCACACCACGCAACGAATGACCAGAGGGGACTGATGGCAGGGCTCGACTTCACGGATCAGACTTATTTCTGTCAGCGCGAGGATGGGGCGTTTGTCGGAAATGATCCTGCACGCGGTCCATGGTCTGCCGATCATTGCCACGCAGGGCCGGTAAGCGGGTTGATAGTGCGGGCGGCGGAAACCGAGGTTGGCCCCGAAAAGATGCTGACCCGCCTGACAGTTGACCTGTTGCGCCCTCTGCCCTTGGCCGGGTTGCGGGTTGCCGCAGAAACCACGCGCCATACCAAGACGCTGGCGACCACACGGGTTACGGTGCACGATCTGGATGACACACTCTGCGCCACTGCCACCACCATGCATCTGGCGCGACGCGATCTGGGCGCGGTGGCAAACGTCGAAACCAGCGCGCCACAGTTGGAAGACGCGGTAGAAGGTCCTTTTCCAATCGGCGAGATCCGTCACGATTTGAAGGGGTTTGCCCACTACAGTGACATCCTTTATCCCATAGACAGCAAACAGGGTGCCGGACCCAAAACGGTCTGGATGCGCACCCCAAAGCTGTTGAGCGGCGAAGATCAGTCGCCCATTCAGGCATTGTGTCCGTTGGCGGATTGCGGCAATGGTATCTCGTGGAATGCTCCGACGTCGGAGATGGGGTTCATGAACACCGATCTGACCGTGAATATCCACCGCGAACCGGTGTCAGATTGGCTGGCGTCCAGTTCGGTTTCACATTGGCAACCTACGGGCATCGGCATGTCTCAGTCGGTGCTTTTTGATACGCAGGGTCCTGTAGGGACGGCCCTGCAAACACTGGTTCTGTTCCCGCCAGTCTGAAGGTCGGCCAGTTTCCGCAGGCGTGTGTAAAGGCCGTTGTCGCCGTGTCCCGTCAGACCTATCTTGCGCATATGCGCTGGCTCTTCACCGTCATGACCTGTTGCCTGCCGATCCCGGCACTATCCCACCCGCATGTCTTTATCGACACCGGGCTGGAGTTCATCGTGGATGAGGCCGGTCACCTGACCCATATCCGGGTGACGTGGGCATATGACGAATTTTATTCTCTGCTTGTTCTGGAAGACATGAATCTGGATCAGGATGCTGACGGTATTCTGACGGAAAACGAAGAAAAACGTCTGAGCGGGTTCGATATGCAATGGGTCGAGGGATATAACGGCGACCTCGTGCTTACCAAAGACGGAACACCGGTGGCTCTGTCCCGCCCGATACAGCCCAGCGCGACAACGGAAGACGGGCGGATTGTAACCACCCATTTGCGGGCGGTCGAAGGCGGAGCAATACTTGCCACAGGGCTTTCCGCCAAGGCATTTGATGAGTCCTTCTATACGGCCTACGAGATTACGCGCCCTGTAACCGTGACGGGCCCGGAGTCTTGCCAGATGGATCGTAACGACCCTGACATAGACGGGCAGCTTGCACAGATGCAGGCGTTTCTGTTGACACTGGACGCGGATTACGACCTGGAGGAAAACGATATTCCCTTGGTTGGTGAGAGCTTTGCGACTGAGGTCCTCATTTCATGTCCCGTTTCCTGATTGTTCCGGTCGCTCTGGCCTTTGGTTTGCTGCTTTGGTTCTGGGGCAGTGGTGGGTTTGACAGTCTGGCAGGTTGGGCAGCCGGAGAGCAGCGCGACTTTCAGAACCAGATCGCGCGGTCCTTGCGTTCAGCGCGCGCGGAACAGCCTCAGGCGGTGGCCACGCTTCTGACTGTCTGTTTCGCGTATGGGTTCTTTCATGCTGTGGGTCCGGGCCACGGGAAGGTTTTGATCGGCGGCTACGGTTTGGGTCGGCGCGTCGCCTTCTGGAGGTTGTCCGCGATCAGCGTATTGTCCAGCCTTGGTCAGGCGGTGACGGCGGTTGTGCTGGTCTACGCGGGGGTGCTGGTCTTTCAGATGTCCCGCGAAAGCCTTGTTGGGACGACGGAACGGGTGATGGCTCCGATCAGCTACGGAGCCATTGCGTTGATTGGGCTTTGGTTGGTTGTTCGGGCTGTGCGCAATTTCGCACGACAACGAAAAAAGCATGTCCTTTGCGATCACGCCCATCAGCACCATCATGATGACGGAGCCTGCGCGGAGTGCGGTCATCGTCATGGTCCAACCGCGGACGAGGTCGCAAATGTGGGCACGTTGCGCGAAGCCCTGATCTTGATCGCAGGCATAGCTGCGCGGCCTTGTACCGGTGCCTTGTTCGTACTGATCCTGACGTGGCAAATGGGCATCGCCATGGTGGGGATCGCGGGTGCTTTCGCCATGTCGCTTGGCACGGCGACTGTGACTACGCTGGTCGGATGGACGTCTTTTGGTTTGCGCGGCGGGCTGCTGGCTTCGGCTTCGGCCACGCGCTTTGCGTCGGTTTTGGCACCCTCCATCGAACTGGTGGCGGGACTTGTCATTTCGGTGATTGCAGGCGGGTTGCTTCTGCGCGCGGTTTAGATCAGTCGAACACCGGTTCCGGGTATCCGACCCGCGCCAGATACAGTCCGTGCGGCGGACATACCGGCCCGCAGGCAGCGCGGTCGGCGGCCTCCAAAGCCTCACGCACATCTTCCGGGGTCCATGCTCCGGCCCCGACGCGTTCCAGAGTGCCAACGAAGCTGCGCACCTGATTGTGCAGGAACGACCGGGCGCGCACGTGGAAATGAACCTCGGGGCCGGAAAAGCCTGCGACCCGTTCAACGCGCAGTTCATCCAGTGTTTTGACCGGGCTGGCCGCCTGACAGATCGACGACCTGAACGTGGTGAAATCATGCCGGCCCAGCAGCATGTTTGCCCCTTCCTGCATGGCGTCGGCATCCAGCTGGTGGCTAATCTGCCAGACCTGTCCCCGGTCGTGGGTTGCGGGCGCCCGGCGCATCAGGATGCGGAACAGATATTGCCGTTCAACCGCCGAAAACCGCGCGTGCCAATCCTTGGTCACGGGGGCGGCCTTTACGATGGCCACCGGGAGAGGCTTGAGGTGATAGTTCAGCGCCTCAGACAGGCGGAACGGGTCCCATTCCTTTGCCATGTCGCAGTGGGCAACCTGCCCCAGGGCGTGAACACCGGCGTCCGTGCGCCCCGCTGCGGCAATTGTGTGGTCGCCCGGCTGAATACGGGACAGGGCCTGTTCGATGGCGCCTTGTACAGATGGTTGATCCTTTTGCCGCTGCCATCCGGCAAACGGTTCCCCCTGGTATTCAACTTTCAACGCATATCTGGGCATGTGCCGCTGGTACAGCGCAGCGTAGGATCGGGCAAGGGGGCGAAAGCGCTGGTATGTGCCGCGACCGCTACCTATCTTGGGCAAAAGGAAAATTGCGGGGCGGCGGATTGGTCATCTCTTCACTGGCAGACAGTCTTGCACGTGGCGTCGAAAGTATCGGCGACAGCGTGTCCGAGACATTTTTCGAGCCGGTCATCCGTTTGGGTGTCACCGGGCTGGCGCGATCCGGTAAAACAGTATTCATCACTTCGTTGGTTGCCAATCTGCTGGATCGGGGCCGTATGACCGGGCTGGTTGCGCAGCAGGAGGGGCGAATCAATGCCGCCTTTCTGCAACCCCAACCGGATGACACTGTGCCCCGGTTCGATTATGAATCGCACCTGTCCGCCCTGACGGGACCGACACCGCACTGGCCAGACAGCACGCGCGCGGTATCTGAATTGCGCTTGTCCTTCAAAGCCCGTCCCGCCGGGCTGCTTGCCGGGCTGCAGGGGCCGCGCACGGTCCATCTGGATATTGTCGACTACCCCGGTGAATGGCTGCTGGATCTGGCCTTACTGGACAAGTCTTACGCAGACTGGTCTCAGGAAACACTGGCACGGATTAAGACCCGCGCCGAGGCTGCCGCGTATCTGGCGCTGGTCCAAGATACAGACCCGTCGGTAGGGCACGACGAACCTGCCGCACAAGCTCTGGCCGCGTCGTTCACCGCCTACCTCAACGCAGCGCGCGATGCCGGGTTTTACGACTGTACCCCCGGACGTTTCCTGTTGCCGGGTGATCTGGCGGGATCTCCGGTTCTGACATTTGCACCGTTGGCAATCACTGGCCCGTCGCGGCGCAGGACCCTTCAGCGCGAGATGGAACGGCGGTTCGAAGCTTATAAATCTCAGGTCGTGAAACCGTTTTTTCGGGATCACTTCTCGCGGATTGACCGGCAGGTGGTTCTGGTTGACGCGCTGGGCGCAATTCACAAAGGTCCTCAGGCCGTTGAAGATATGCGCCGCGCGATGGCTGATATCCTGTCGGCTTTTCGTCCGGGCCGGAACGCATGGCTGAGCCAGCTTTTGCTGGGTAAAAAAGTCGAACGCATCCTGTTTGCTGCGACAAAAGCGGACCACCTGCACCACACGCAGCATCCCCGCCTGACCGCGATTATCGAAGCTTTGACGCGCGAGGCACGCGATCGTGCGAATTTCGCCGGGGCCCGGACTGCGGCCCTGTCTCTGGCCTCGCTGCGTGCAACGACCGAAGAGATACGCAGCCATGGCGGAACCGATCTGCCATGCGTGCGTGGCACTTTGTTGGACAGCGGCAAACAGGCTGCTTTTTATCCTGGACAATTGCCCGAGGATCCAACGCATCTGTTGGGTCCGGCGCGAAATGGGGCGGAGAGCTGGTTGAACGAAGATTATGGGTTTATGGCCTTTGCGCCGGCAAAACTAACCCTGAAACCTGGTGACGGCCCCCCGCATATTCGACTGGATCGTGCAGCGCAGTTTCTGATCGGAGACAGATTGTGATCACGACACTGCGCCCCGCACGCACCACAGATGCCGGTACAATCGGTACGATCCTGCACGATTTCGCTTTGGAAAACGACTGGATGCCCAAATTGCACAGCTGTGCTGAAACCATCGCCTTTTGCGGCCGGATGATTGATCGGGACTGGGTCACTGTGGCCGAGGCTGAGACAGGCGTGGTCGGGTTTCTGGCGCTGAATGGGGGTGAAATCCATTCACTTTATCTGGATGCGCAAGCTCGGGGGCAGGGGATTGGTCAGCAATTGCTGGATCACGCGAAAGCAAGCCAGCGGCGGCTGGGCTTATACGCGTTTCAGGATAATTCCCGTGCCTGTCGGTTCTATGAGCGAAACGGCTTTGCCGAGGTGGCGCGCAGCGATGGGGCAGAAAACGATGAAAACCTGCCGGACATAAGGTTTGTCTGGCACAGCAGGGATACGACAAATGGCTAAAGGTCCGGTTTTGATCGATCTTGACGATGATGAACCCGCTGCTGATGTCGCGCAGGCAAAACCGGTGCCGGATATTGTGCCGCCTCAGGGGCAGGCGATGCAAAGCGCGGCCCGACTGGCGGCCCGCAAACCCTCGGCCCTTGCGCGCTGGTTCTGGGGGCTTGCGCTTTCCGTAGTCGGGGCGGCCATATCGGTGGCCGCCTGGGATTTTGCAACCTCTCTGGTGGCGCGGACGCCCGTTCTGGGTTGGATCGTTGCCGGATTGTTGGCTGCATTGGTTCTGGTGGTGGTGATCATCGCGCTGCGCGAGCTCGCGGCTTTGGGGCGGTTGTCCCGTGTTGATGGGATGCGCCGTGCAGCGGATATTGCATTGGCTGATGAAGACCTGGCTCAGGCGCGTGCCGTCACACATCGCATCATTGCATTCTACAAAGGGCGCGAGGATACCCGATGGGGTCGCGAACGGTTGTCCGAACGGATGGGGGAACAGTTCGATGCCGAGGCGCTTTTAAACCTTGCCGAGGATGAATTGTTGGCCCCGCTCGACGCCGCTGCCAGCCGTGAGGTTGAGGCCGCAGCACGGCAGGTTGCCACCGTGACCGCTCTGGTCCCGCTGGCACTGGCGGATGTTGTAACGGCTCTGGCCGCGTCCCTGCGGATGATCCGCCGCGTCGCGGAAATCTACGGGGGGCGGGCTGGCACGCTGGGAAGCTGGCGTCTGACCCGTGCCGTCTTTGTGCATCTGGTCGCAACTGGGGCGGTGGCCGTTGGTGACGATCTTCTGGAACCTGTTCTGGGCGGATCCGTTCTCAGCAAATTGTCCCGACGGTTCGGAGAAGGTCTGGTCAACGGTGCGCTCAGCGCCCGAGTGGGCGTGGCCGCGATGGAGGTCTGCCGCCCCTTACCATTCTCAAAACGCCACAAACCTTCCACGCGAGGCATCATTAAACGCGCCTTGCAGGGTCTGTTCTCCTAGGGTTGATCCAGAGCAAAGCGTCAGACCACACCCTTCTGCACTCTGCCAGTGAACAATAGGAGCAAACCATGACGGATCACGGTCACAGTCCGCAGGAAATTGCCGACCGGATCAACGCTCCGCCCGGGCGCGGTGTGTTACGCGACGTTGTGTATGGCGGCATTGATGGTTCCGTCACCACGTTTGCCATTGTCGCCGGTGTCGCGGGGGCGGGTCTTTCCCCGTTTGTTATCGTGGCACTTGGTTTGGCAAACGTTCTGGCGGACGGGTTTTCAATGGCTGCCGGGAATTACTCGGGCACCAAGGCCGAACTGGACAACATACGGCGCATTCGGGCGATCGAGGAACGCCACATCGCACTCTACCCCGACGGCGAGCGCGAGGAGGTCCGTGAAATTCTGTCGCAAAAAGGGTTGTCAGGGGAAATTCTGAACGAAGCCACCGCCGCGATCACGTCGAGCCACGAACATTGGGTCAACCTGATGATCGAGGGTGAATATGGGCTGGGCAGTGTCGACCCACATCCGATGAAAGCCGCGTTGGCCACGTTTTTCGCGTTCCTTGTGGCCGGGATGATCCCGCTGTTGCCGTTTTTGGCGTCGGTGGAGAACGCTTTTGAGATGTCGGTCTGGATGACGATGGGGGTCTTCTTTGCGATTGGTGCGTTCAAAAGCCGGTGGTCGTTGGCGCCCTGGTGGCGGTCAGGTATCGAAACGCTGTTGATCGGTGGTCTGGCGGCACTGATCGCGTATCTCGTCGGGTCTCTGTTCCATCCATAAATGTCGCAGCACAGTGGTCGCGAATGGTCAAAACTTCCCGGATAGGTAGAGTGGCGTAAAACAGGTGCAAAGGCCGATGGCAGATCACGAGCTTTCTGGAAAGAACGTATTGGTTCTGGGTGCTTATGGGTTCATTGGCACCGCCGTCACGCGGGCATTGTCGGCCGCAGGTGCCACGGTTCAGGGCATGGGGCGCAATCATGCCCAAGGGGCAAAGGTCCTGCCGGGGGTTTTGCTGAAACAGGGCGATATGCGCGATCTGTTGCACAAGGACGATTGGCAGGACCTGCTGGCCGACGTCGATGTCGTGGTGAATTGCGCAGGGGCTTTGCAGGATAACGCGCAGGACAACCTTGAAGCGGTGCACCATATGGCGGTCGCAGCCCTTGCAGGGGCCTGCGCGGAAGGTGGCATAAGCGTTGTTCAGATTTCGGCCATCGGGGCAGAGCCGGACGCCAGCACGCATTTCCTGCGCAGCAAGGCACGCGGAGATGCCGCTTTGCGCGCATCGGGCGTAACACTTTGGATCCTAAAGCCGGGGCTTGTTATCGGGCAAACGGATTATGGGGGAACGGCGTTGCTTCGAATGCTGGCGTCTGTTCCTTTTGTTCAACCGCTGGCTTACCCCGATACACCCGTTCAATGCATCGGGATGCCCGATCTGTGTGACGTGGTGATTGCTGCCGTTGCCGGTCGCCTACCGCAGGGTAATTACGATCTGGTCGAGGATACCCCGTATAGTTTGTCGGACGTGGTGCGCTGCACGCGACAGTGGCTTGGGTTTCCTGCCGTGCGCTTTCATGTAATCTTGCCGCCTGTCCTGACAAAAGCCGTTGCGACCATTGCCGACTGTTTGGCCTTGTTGGGTTGGCGGTCTCCGCTGCGCAGCACGGCGATGACGGTTATGGCGGATGGCGTGATCGGCGATCCCGGCCCTTATCGCGCAGTAGCCGGGCACGGAATTGCATCCATGCCTGAGGTCTACGCCATGCTGCCTTGCGCGCGCGAGCATCGGTTGACCGCGCGGATGGCGCTTTTGATGCCGCTGATCGTTGCAACACTCAGCCTGTTCTGGTTGCTGTCGGGCCTGTTTGGGCTGGCGGGTTTGTCCACGGCTTCTGGTATGCTGGTCGAAACAGGGTGGTCATCCGCCTTGGCGGTGACCAACGTTGTGTTCTGGTCTCTGATCGACATAGCGCTGGGTCTGGCCATCCTGTGGCGCCGATGGGCGGCGCGGGCCTGTGTGGCGCAGTTGACAGTAGCCATATTCTACCTGATTGCCGCTTCGGTCACGATGCCGGATTTGTGGTTGGACCCGCTGGGGCCGTTGGTGAAAATCCTGCCCGCGATGATCCTGTCGCTTGTGGCGTTGCCCTTGTTTGAGAGCCGATGATGGACCCTGAACTGATCTTGCGATGGCTGCATGTCATCGGTGCATGTGTGCTGCTGGGAACAGAGGCAGGGATCGCCTTTTTCATGCTGATGGCGCACCGGACAAACGACCCGCGCGTCATTGCCCATACGGCGGGTATCGTGGTGCTTGCCGATCTTCTGTTCACCACGACCGCCGTCATCCTGCAACCAGTGACCGGAGCTCTGCTTGCCTGGCAGATCGGGTGGCATTTGGGTGAAGGATGGATCGTGTTGTCTCTGGTGCTTTATGTTTTGACGGGCTTGTTCTGGTTGCCGGTGGTTTGGGTTCAAATCCGGTTGCGCGACCACGCGCGAACGGCGGCAGAGCGGGGAATGCAACTGCCACCGGAGTATTACCGCTTGTTTCGGTTCTGGTTTGCTTGCGGGGTTCCGGCATTTCTGGCGGTTTTGACCATCCTTTGGCTGATGATCGCCCGTCCGGCGATTTCGGTACTTTAGACTTTGTCACGGCTTTCCTGACTGTTGCTGACCGGCAGCACAAGATAGCTTGGCCGAAATTACGGATCGGAGAGACTCGGTTGGAAACGCTGCTTGTTCTTATTGGCCTGGTTGTTCTGGCCATCCCGGTGACCTTGATTGCCCTTCTGGTCGGACATTCCCGATTGCGTCGCCGGGTCGAACAACTGGAAGGGCAGATCAATGCGTTGGTGTCGGGTGATGCACCGGCGTCGCTGCAACCGGAACAGGATGCACCTGCACCGCGACCTGTGGCAGAGGAACAGGTTCACAGCCCGGGGCCGTGGGCCGCGCCAAAGCGACAGGAAGACGAAAGCGCCGAAGATGTAAACACCGACGCCGCTACGCCTGCAATTGTATTTCGCCATGACAGGTTTGCTGCGCTGGGCGCGTGGCTGCGTGAGAACTGGTTTTACGCGGTCTCGGCCCTGTCGCTGGCATTGGCCGGTATTTTCCTCGTGCAATATGGCGTTGAGAATGGATTGTTACCTCCAACGGCCCGCGTTTTCGCCGCGCTTGGTTTCGGCTCGGCTTTGATTGTCGGGGGCGAGGTTCTGCGCCGCAGGTTCGGGGATGACGAAGCGGTGGCCACTGCCTATTTGCCATCGGTCTTTTCCGGGGCCGGCCTCGTCACCTTGTTCGGGGCAATCCTGTCTGCGCGGCAGCTCTATGGCTTGATCGGGGCCGAAACGGCATTGGCAGGGATGGTCGTTGTCGCGCTTGTGGGTCTTGTTCTGGGGTGGTTCCACGGCCCGCTACTGGCTGCGGTTGGACTGATCGGAGCTTTTGCTGCACCCTTTCTGGTTGGAGGCGCATCTGACGATCCCTCGTGGCTCTATGCCTATTTTCTTTTGGTTGCCGTTTTGGGGCTGGGTATCGACACGGTGCGGCGTTGGGCGTGGATTTCGGTTCTGACGTTGGTCGGGGTTTATGCGGCAAACCTGCTTTTGATAAGTGGGGCTCCGAATACGGAACCGGGATATCTGGTCGCGACTACAATATTGGCACTTCTGGCGACGGCCATTCCGGTGCGGCGCGTCTGGCCGGATCATGCAGGGCGCATGATGTCTCAGGTGATCCGCACCCCCGGAACCCGCCCATGGCCCGAGTTTCCAACTCGGCTTGCCGCCGGAGCGATTGCGGCCAGCACAGCAATCCTGTCCTGGCATTGGGCAGACTCTGCGGCTGAATTCTGGTTGGGTGTCTGCCTGCTGTCCGCCCTGCTTCTGGCGCTGCTATTGTGGGCCAAGGATGCGCCTGCGTTACAGGATCTGACCGTGCTACCTGCGACGGGCCTTGTGTTTTTTGTGGCCTCTCACGGCCTGGAATACGGCGCAGTTCTGCGCGGCTTCGCTGACACTTATGCCGAGACGCCCGAGGCCGACTTTCCGAGGGCGGCCACCGTGCTGGTTGCTTTGGGCGCGCTCATGTCGATTTTGATGGCATGGCGGTCATTCAGGGCAAACCAGTATCGTGCAATCTGGGCCGGGGGCGCTGTAGTTTTTGCACCCGCGCTGGCTATCGCTTTGGAAATGGGCTGGCATCCTGCCACGGTTATCGGTGCGTACGCCTGGGCCCTGCACGCGATTGTCCTGGCAGTTCTTATGGTGGTTCTGGCCGGGCGTTTTGATCGCGCCGATGGCGATGACCGGATGCGGGCGGCTCTGGCCACGTTGTCGGCGCTGTCCTGTCTGGTCTTTGCTTGCGTGATTGTGCTCAGTTCGGCCGCGCTGACGATTGCGCTGGTGGCCAGTGTCGTCGCAGCAGCAGCCTTGGATCGCAGGTTCACCTTGCCGCAGATGAGTTGGTTTATCTGGGCCGGTGTCTTTACCGTCACCGTGCGCTTGGTACTTGATCCGGGTCTGGACTGGGCTAACGTGGCCCCGCTTCCCGAAATGGCGATGGTCTATGGCGCGGCCACGTTGGGTTTCGTCGCCGGCTGGTGGCTGTTGCGTCCCTTGCAGCGGCCGGTTGCAGCACTGTTGCTGGAAAGCGCGGCATGGGCGACGGGCGGCATTCTGCTGTCCCTGTTGCTACTGCGGTGGCTTGAAGGTTTCGGTGAAGGCGGGGCCGACAACAGCCATTGGGGTCTGGGCCTGCTGGCGGTCATCTGGCTGCTGCTGGCCTTCGCTCAGGTTCAGAGGTTTGGGCTGGGTGGCAAGCTGAATTATGCACGGTACGTGTTGGCGGCGTTCTTTGCCGGTCATGGCGTGTTCCAGCTGACCCTGGCGTTGACCGACCAAAACCCGCTTCTGAACCCCAACGCCGACCCGGTGCTTGGCCCACCGGTTCTGAACACCCTTGTCCTTGCCTATCTGGTGCCCGCACTGACCATTGGATTCTCGGCCTGGCGGATCAAGGACATGCCAAGGCAGATCAGGCTGGCAAGCTACGCCTTTGCGAGCACGTTGATTGCTGTGTGGTTTGGGCTGACCATCCGCCATGTCTGGCAGGGAGCAGCAGGCATGTTTGAAGGTAACGGCGTCACGCAGCCCGAGCTTTACACATATACCCTTGTTCTGCTGCTGGTTGGGGCGGTGCTGTTCTACCAATCTCTGGCACGCGGTTCGGATGTGATGCGCAAGGCGGGGCTGGTGGTGATCGGGCTGGCGGTGGCCAAGGTCTTTCTGATCGACATTGCCGGTCTGGGTGGGCTGATCCGCGTGTTCTCACTGCTGGCGCTGGGGCTTGGGTTGGCCGGTCTGGCATGGTTGAATCGCTGGGCCAAGCTGCGCCATTCGCCGCATGGGCCGGAACCTCTGGACCATTGAAGGCAGGCGTCTTATAAGCGCGGCCATGTATGACCGGACGGCCATCATTATTCGAATTATATCCCCGGCGCTCTGACCCTCTGAGACGCCGGGCAAAGGTGTTTGAGAATTCGCACCGACCGCTTCGATCCTAGTACGACCAGATCATCCAAAGGACGCTCAAAATGTGCGCCGACACGACCCAAACGCCTGACTATAAAGACACGCTGAACCTGCCCAAAACCGATTTTCCCATGCGCGCGGGCCTACCTGCACGCGAACCCGCATGGCTGGAGCGGTGGGAGACCATCGGTGTCTATGACCGCCTGCGCGAGAAAACGGGGCGCAAACCCTTTACTCTGCACGACGGCCCCCCCTACGCGAATGGCCACCTGCATATCGGCCACGCACTGAACAAGACGATCAAGGACATGATCGTGCGTTCCCATCAGATGATGGGCTTTGACGCACGTTACGTGCCCGGTTGGGACTGCCACGGCCTGCCGATCGAATGGAAGATCGAAGAACAGTACCGCAAGAAGGGCAAGAACAAGGACGAGGTGAACATCGTCGACTTCCGTCAGGAATGCCGCAAGTTCGCCGAAGGCTGGATCGACATCCAGCGTGAAGAGTTCAAGCGTCTGGGCATCACCGGCAACTGGCCTGATCCCTACATCACCATGGACTTCCATGCCGAGGCCGTGATCGCCGACGAGTTCATGAAATTCCTGATGAACGGCACGCTCTATCAGGGTTCCAAGCCCGTGATGTGGTCGCCAATCGAAAAAACCGCGCTGGCCGAGGCCGAGGTCGAGTATCACGACAAGGAAAGCTTTACCATCTGGGTGAAGTTCAAGGTCGTGAACGCGGGTGATCTGGATGATGCGTTCGTCGTAATCTGGACCACCACTCCCTGGACTATGCCGTCGAACAAAGCGGTGGTGTATGGCAAGGACATCTCCTACGGCCTCTACGAAGTCACCGGCGCGCCTGAGGAATGCTGGGCTAATGTGGGTGACAGATTCCTGCTGGCTGACAATCTGGCCGCAGATGTGTTGGGTCGTGCGCGTCTGAACGACGATCAATGGACCCGCGTACGTGATGTCGCCACCGACGAGTTTGAAGGTGTTCAACTGACCCACCCGCTGGCCGGTGCCGAAGGTGGCAATGGCGAATGGGACGATATCCGCGACTTCCGCGCGGCTGACTTCGTGACCGATACCGAAGGCACCGGTTTCGTCCACTGTGCACCGTCACATGGTATGGAGGAATTCGAACTCTACCGCGATTTGGGCATGTTGGAGCAGGTCATCACCTACAATGTGATGGACGATGGTTCGTTCCGCGCTGATTTGCCGTTCTTTGGTGGCAAATACATCCTGTCCCGCAAGGGTGGTGAGGGTGACGCGAACAAAGCTGTCATCGACAAGCTGGCCGAGGTCGGCGGGCTTCTGGCGCGCGGCAAGATCAAGCACAGCTATCCGCATTCGTGGCGCTCCAAGGCTCCGATCATCTACCGCAACACGCCGCAGTGGTTTGCATCCGTTGACCGCAAGCTGGATGACGGCATGGGTGAGATGGGCGACAGCATCCGCGAACGTGCGCTGCGCTCGATCGACGAGCTGGTGAAGTGGACGCCGCAGACCGGTCGTAACCGCCTCTATTCGATGATCGAAGCGCGTCCGGACTGGGTTCTGTCGCGCCAACGCGCCTGGGGCGTGCCGCTAACCTGCTTCACCAAGAAAGGTGCCTTGCCCACCGACGCGGATTACCTTCTGCGCAACGCAGACCTGAACGCGCGCATCAAGGCGGCGTTTGAGAAAGACGGCGCGGATATCTGGTACACCGACGGGTTCAAAGAGAAAATTCTCGACGGCATCGCCAACCCCGATGACTACGATCAGGTGTTTGACGTGCTGGATGTGTGGTTCGATTCTGGATCCACTCACGCCTTTGTTTTGCGCGACCGCGAAGATGGGACCGAGGACGGTATCGCCGACGTCTACATGGAAGGCACCGACCAGCACCGTGGTTGGTTCCATTCGTCCATGCTGCAGGCTTGCGGCACCAAGGGCCGTGCGCCATATCGGAACGTCGTCACCCACGGCTTCACGCTGGATGCCAAGGGCAACAAGATGTCCAAGTCGCTGGGTAACACCATCGTACCGGAAGAGGTCGTCAAGCAATACGGCGCCGATATCCTGCGTCTGTGGGTGGCACAGACCGACTATACCGCCGATCAGCGGATCGGGCCGGAGATCCTGAAAGGCACCGCCGACAGCTATCGCCGTCTGCGCAACACCATGCGGTTTATGCTGGGCTCGCTGACGGATTTCACCGAGGCCGATCGCGTTGCGCCCGAAGATATGCCGCGCCTGGAACGCTGGGTGCTCAGCCGGCTGGCCGATCTGGATGAGCAGGTTCGCAAGGGCTATGCGTCTTTCGATTTCCAGGGCGTATTCAGCGCGGTCTTCACCTTTGCCACGGTTGACCTGTCGTCCTTCTACTTCGACGTCCGCAAGGATGCTCTTTATTGTGACGGCGACACGCCGCGCCGTCGTGCTGCGCGGACGGTGTTGGATATCCTGTTCCATCGCCTGACCACGTGGCTGGCGCCGGTTCTGGTTTTCACCATGGAAGAGGTCTGGCTGGAGCGCTTTCCGGGCGACGATAGCTCGGTCCACTTGGTCGACTTCCCGGAAACGCCTGCGGATTGGCGTTTCGCCGAACTGGAAGAGGCCGTTGCCAAAGTGCGCCGTGTACGCCGTGCAGTGACAGCTGCGCTTGAGATCCAGAGGCAGGACAAGGTGATCGGCTCCAGCCTTGAAGCGGCACCGATTGTGCATGTTGAGGACAGTGAAACCCTTGATCTGCTGGCGACCTTTGACGTGGACGATCTGTGCATCACGTCAGGCCTGACCGTGACCGGCGACCCGGCCCCGGCCGAAGCATTCCGCGTACCCGAAATCGAAGGCATTGCCGTCGTGTTCGAGAAGGCCGAAGGCGAGAAATGTCAGCGCTGTTGGAAAATCCTTCCTGACGTGGGCCGCCACGCCCATGTCGGAGTTTGCCGACGCTGCGATGAGGCGCTAAGCTGATTGAAACCGCCCTCTCGATCCTTCGAGGGGGCGTTTTTCGTTTCACGTCTGCGCGGACTGCGGTGTCGGATTAAACAGGTCAAAGCCTATGGCTGAATCCTTCAGGGCCTTCCAAACCTGATAATCCGTGAAATATCCTGTGTGACCACCGGGCTCGACCGGAATGTTGCGGTTTGCGGAAATCAGCCCGCCCTCAATCTCGGTCCCTACGAAGTCATCCTGCCTGAAGATGTTGAACCATGCGGCGTTCAGGTTTTTGGGAACGACTGTGAACATTTCGGGAAAATAGCGCTGATAAATATGGGTCACAGGACAGCCCATCGTGATCAGCGTCAGGGTGCGCCCATTGATAAGCTTTTGCACGCGTGGATCAGCCAGCATTTGCGTGGCAATCACGGTGCCTTGTGAATGTGAGATCACCGTGATGTGGTTCGCGGCAAAGATATCCACCACATAATGCAGCGCACGATAAAATCGTTCATCAATCGCCTTGCGATCCGGATAATTGCGCAGCCTCGTTTTCAGGTCCGCTTTCAGTAAACACTTGTCGCGAATGGCATAGGTGACAATGTCCCGTGCCACACCCAGCCCTGCTGCGACGAAATCGGAAAAGCGGTACATCAATGCTGTTGCACCCAGGACGATCAGGCCAATCTCGCCCTGTTTGCTTGCCAGTTTGTTCAAAACCCGGCCAATCAGGTTGCAATTGTCCGTTCCGATTTGACACAGGGGATCGACGTGCTGGCTCAACGCGATTTCTCGGATAGTGACCATCGCCAGTACGATTGCACCGAACAAAAAAACCCATTGTGCAAAACGATTGAGGATGGCGCGGCTGATCAGCCCGTCGCGGATATGCAGGTTCGCCTTCAGCCTTCTGCGACCGGCAAACAGGCCAACACCGACAAACGCAAGCAGGACAATTGCCGCGAAGGCAACACTGAGTGTTTCGATGGAGTCACTGAGGAAATTGTCAAAAAGACCGGTCAGTTTTCCATCCGACAGCCCCGGAATCGTGTCGAGCATTTCCCGCAGCATTAGCCACAACCCAGAAATGAAGAACATCCAGAACACCAACATGCCTGCACATACGCTGGGGTACAGCCGCCTGTGTTCTTTCAGATTGTCTGCCTGAACCTTTTCATCAAGTCTGGTTGCAGAAAGCACGTACAAAATGATTGTCATGAAGATCAGCGAAGCCCAGAAAAACGCGAGCAGGTAGACCTGAAAGGCCACAAACTGCTCCAGCGCCGAAGGGCAAGCCGGGCTGTCCGGCAAGGGTGTGCAGGCTCGGATTTCCAGACCAAGCGGACCAATGATCAGGCAGATCAGCAGCAAAAACCCCATCCCGAAAATGCCGCGCCAGAATACGCGTCTTAGATAAGTCGGAGCTGCAAAGCTGCGCCTAAGTCCGTATGCGGCCCCTCCGGCGTAAAGCGTGAACAAGAGCCAGAACAGCAGGATCGTGCTTTGAAAGAAGATCCCGGGAACGCGATCAACCATAACGGCTATGGCACCGATCAGAAGATAGGCATTCAGGGTCGCAACTGCGCCGAAGAAAACCCAAGTAAAAAGGTGAACCAGCCGCGCGGCCAAAGTGTTCCTGCCGTTGGCTTGGTCCGAGGCCACATCCGCGCGGCTATGCGTTTGCTCGGCATTGTCCATGGCCAGATAACCCAGCGCCAGAACAACCCAGATCAGGTCCAATGCTGTCTTAATGGCTCCTTTCGGGGCGGGTGAGCGGTCGGCCCAGAAAACCTCGGCAAACATGGCCTCGTCCTGCGGTGCTGACGGTTTCGTCACCTTGCGCAGGTTGACCGGGAACAGTTTCGCGCTTCGGGGGGTGCCGTCGAAGGTTGTTTCGGCCAGCTCGATCATCCCACGCTGAACCTCAATCGGGGGTTCGGGATTGCCATCCAGCCAGGTTGTCGCGGCCCCGACGACCTGATCGACGGTCTCACCGGGTATTTGCTCGCCAATTCCGTGAACCGTCAGGATCAAATGACGACCCATCTCATGCTCCAAATCTCTTTTTGACAATGCGGCTAGGCTAACATGATTGCCGCAATTCGCAAAATCCGCGCGTCGCGCAGCCCCACGGCTTCGCCACTTGAACTTGGAGGATTGATCTGAAACCGTCAGCCCATGGCGATGATTGCAGTTGATACTCAGTTCGGAAGACTTGGGATCGAGGAAACGGATGGTGCCCTCACGCGGCTGATCTGGGACGGCGAGGACGACGGCGAACCAACAGCTCTGCTGCGCGAGGCGGCGGCGCAGTTGATGGCCTATGACGCTGGACGGCTTGACCGCTTCGATCTGCCCTACCGCATCCATGGATCGCAGTTTCAAAGGCGGGTCTGTGATCTTATGTATGCCATTCCTCTTGGGGAAACGCGCACCTACGGGGATATCGCCAAGGCGCTGGGACAACCGGCGCAACCGGTCGGTCAGGCCTGTGGGGCAAACCCGATTCCCGTTATTATTCCCTGCCACCGGGTGCTGGCTGCCAATGGGCTGGGCGGGTTTTCCGGGTGCGGCGGGGTCGAGACAAAGGTTGCACTGCTACGGCATGAACGGGCGGCGGGTCTTTTGATCTGAGCCTCGAAATTCGGTTGCAATCCGGTTCTGGGAAGCACAACTTATATCAGTTGCTGAATTTGAAGGATCGCATTGAATGAGCACCGAAAAAGATCGCGCAGCCCAGAAGAAGGCCATTATCGACCGGTTGATGTCGCTTGAGGCAGAGGAGCTTGCAACGGCGCAGGCCCATTACGATGCATTTCTGAAGGATGCCCAACTGGATGACCGGGAAGGCCACGACAAGGATGACATAGCCGCATCGCGCGAAAATGCCGATCTGGCAGCTGCATTTGACGCGCCTGTTCATGCGCATCATGCCAAAATCGATGTGATCGAGAATACCGATTTTGGTCTGACAGATACAGTCAGGCCGGGATCGGTGATCAAGTTCAACAACCGCAGCTTTGTCGTCTGCGTTTCGACGACCCGGTTCGAGGTGGGTGGAGATACATATATGGGGATCTCGACACAAAGCCCGATCTACCTAGCCATGGCCGGTCTGAAAGCGGGCGACGTCTTTACCCATAACGGTACTGAATTTGAGGTTCAGGACGTTCTTTAAATCCGGTCCGGCAGCGCTCGTGTCAGGTACGGCGCTGCGGAACAACCTGTTGTGCGATACCCGCAAATGTCAGGTACAGGCTGGCGATGACCAGACCCCAGTGGGCCCAGCTTTCGGGATGAAAATCGACCCATGCGGCCCAGCCCGCAAAGAACGTCCAGGCAAGGGCGACCGGCAAGGTCAGACTGCGCCAACGCTCGGTGCGCACGGGGTGAACGAATTTCAAAGGTAGAAACATCGCAAGCGACAGCAGCGTGACCAGCAGCAGGATGATCCAGAAATTGGGCTCCAGTGCGAAGATCACGACAACGAACATGTTCCAGCATCCGGGAAAGCCGGAAAAGGAATTGTCCTTTGTTTTCATCCGGGTGTCCGCGAAATACATCGCGCTGGCAAAGGTGATGACGATGATTGCGAACCAGCCGGTCCATCCATCCATCAATCCGGATTTGAACAGCGCAAAGGCTGGGATGAACACATAGGTCAGATAATCGATGATCAGATCCAGCAAGACGCCGTCAAACTCGGGTGCGTTTTTCTTGACGTGATAGTGCCGCGCCAACGGGCCGTCGATGCCATCGACAATGAAGGATACAACCAGCCAAAGGTACATGAGGCTCCATTTCTCTTCCACGGCGGCCAGCATGGCCAGCATTGCGAAAACAGCACCAGTGGCAGTGAAGAGATGTACGGCAAGAGCTTTGAATCTGAGTGTCATGCTAGGGTCATGACCGATGCACGCCAGAGATGCAAACCAAAAGCCCGAGGTTTCTGTTCGATGTGTCGGTCACGCCTTTGGATGCGCACGGTTGTAGACCTCCATCAGCCGTGCGGTATCCACGGCGGTATAGGTCTGTGTGGTTGACAATGAGGTGTGTCCCAACAGCTCCTGAATGGCTCGCAGATCTCCTCCGGCGGACAGCAGATGGGTGGCAAAGCTGTGTCGCATGGCATGAGGCGTGGCGGTTGAAGGCAGCCCCAGTTGCATTCGCGCCTTGGCCATGACGCCCTGAATCGCGCGCGGGTTCAGCGGACCGCCACGGGCGCCCCGGAACAGGGCGGCGTTCTTCGCTTGCGGGTGGGGGCAAAGTTGCAGATACCGGTCAACCGCGTCTCGGGCGGCTGGAAGAACCGGAACGATCCGTTCCTTGTCGCCCTTCCCGATAATGCGCAACGTCTCGGGCAGGGGCGCGTCTGCACCGGTCAGGGACAAGGCCTCGGATATCCGCAGACCACATCCATAAAGCAGCGTGACAACCGCAACATCGCGGGCCGCAACCCAGTCGGACACAGATTGCAGCTCGACAGTGTCAATCATGGCGCGCGCGGCGTCTTCGGCCAGAGGGCGGGGCAGTTTCTTGGTGAATTTGGGCGCGCGGGTCGACAAAACGGCGGTGGGTTCAAATCCCTCTCGCTCGGCCAGCCAACGATAGAAGCTTTTGACGGCGGACAGTTTGCGCGCAAGGGATCGCGCGCTGATATCCCCGCTGCGCTGATCCGCCATCCAGGCGCGCATATCCGACACGGTGATCCGTTCCAGCGCCTTCAGCCCCTGCCGTTCCCCGTGATGAAGGGTCATGAAAGACAGAAACTCGGTGACATCGCCGCGATAGGCGGTTTGCGTGTTTTGCGACCGCCCCGCCAGCGCGCCCAGAGTGTCCAGCCAGTGCTGGAGCGCGTCGCGGCAAGCGGGTGAGATCAGGTTCACGACAGCCAGTGGCGCATCGAGCGTTCGAATACGCCGGAAAAGAAGGTGAGAAGATCGGTGCCGAGTTGCGGTGTAAAATGCCGCGGATCACGGGCCCCCATGACGATCATGCCCGGCAGGCGACCCGGACCGAGATCCAGCTTCAGGCAGGCTTCCGAGCGCAACTGATCCGCCAGCGCGCCGAAAACACGTCGGTTTGGCTGATGAGTTTCGCGCAAGGTCACGTCGCGGACAGGGCCGCCGCGACCGTTCGTCAGGTATTGGTTGATAAAGCCGGGCTCTGCGATCGTCAGAACGCCTCCAAGCCTGTCGACAGCAGGATCGTTCTGAACCACGGTGGTTTCCAGAACCAGCGTGATATGGTCAACCCGCAGGATATTCGCGACATCAGTGCCAAGGGCACGCAGGAAATCCTCGAATTCGACCGGTTCCAGCAGGCGCAAAATCGCGCGGTGAACCTGATTGGTGCCTGCAAGGTTTTCATAGGCCGCCGCGATGACCGAGCGGTGGGTATCTTCCAGCCGGTCCAATCGCGCCTCAAGCCGCTGCATGGCAATGCCGCGCAGATCGATCACATTATCACCCCGGGCGCGTTCGTTCGCGGCCACAAGGGCTTGCATCAGGTCCTTGTCGTCCAGAACGACGTCGGGCTCGGCCAGAATTGCCGCGCGGAGATTATCCTCGAGTTTGGGATTGCTGCTCATGTCCTGTCCGGTCTTTTTTTGTTGGGCGGCTTATAACATGCCGAACCGGATTTGCCTTGGGAAAAATGCACGCAAGAGTGGATTTCCCCGGATGCTGTGGCGGATAGGCTCCCGCCTGCCACGCCTGATCGCAGATCAGGCTTTGGGCCGTTGGGCCGGGCGCGGCGCCTGATGGCGCCGCGCGGTTGCAAACCAGATCAGAGGATTTTCTGACCGGTTTTGGCCCAGTCTGCCAGAAAGGTTTCCAGACCTTTGTCGGTCAGCGGGTGATCGGCCAGTTTCTTGATCACGGCTGGCGGCGCGGTGATGACATCGGCACCAATGCGGGCACTTTCGGTGACGTGGTTCACGGTACGGATCGAAGCGGCCAGAATTTCGGTTTCGAACCCGTAATTGTCATAGACCTGACGGATGTCGGCGATCAGATCCATGCCATCCAGGTTGATATCGTCCAGACGGCCGATGAAGGGCGAAATGAAGGTCGCACCCGCTTTTGCAGCCAGAATCGCCTGATTGGTCGAAAAGCACAGGGTGACGTTGACCATCTGTCCTTCGTCGCTGAGCGTCTTGCAGGTTTTCAGACCGGCCCATGTCAGCGGAACCTTCACGGCGATATTCGGGGCAATCTTGGCCAGCTTGCGGCCCTCGGCGATCATGTCGTCAGCTTCGGTGGCGACAACTTCGGCGGAAACGGGACCGTCGACCAGATCGCAGATCTCTTTTGTCACTTCCAGAATGTCGCGGCCCGATTTCAGGATCAGCGAGGGGTTGGTGGTCACGCCGTCCACCATGCCCAGATCGTTCAGTTCAGCAATGGCGTCGATCTCGGCAGTGTCTACGAAGAATTTCATGAGGGCAGTCCTTTGATGGGTTGGCCTTGGTCGCGGATGGCTTTACCTCAAAGAGAGCCATGCTGGAACCCCCTGCAAAGGATATGCTGTGAGCGCTAACGGATTTTTCGACGAGGGAGAGCTGATTGCGGTGCTGACAACGCAACCGCTGGACCGGACGTTGGATTACAAAGCGCCGGAAGGAGGATGCTTTCTGGGTGCGTTTGTCGAGGTGCCACTTGGTCCGCGCAAGGTGTTGGGGGTTGTCTGGGGGCCGGGGCAGGGCGGATTCGATCTGAGCAAGGCGCGGTCGGTGATCCGTGTGCTGGACGTTGCGCCCATGCGCGAGGAAATGCGGGCATTCCTCGGCAAGGTTGCCGACTATACCCTGACGCCGATGCCCGCGATGTTGCGACTGGCGACCCGCGCGCCGGGGCTGGGTGACCCACCGTCCATGCGCAAGATCTATCGTTTGGGAACCACCTTGCCAGACCGGATGACCGACGCCAGAACTCGTGTGCTTGACGTGTTGCGCGACTATGGCGGGTTGGCATTTACGTTAAAGGAACTGGCAGAACAGGCCGGGGTAACTTCGTCCGTTGTCAAAGGCTTGGTCAAGCAAGGCGCGGTTCGTGAAGAAGACAGCCCGCGCGACCTGCCGTATCCGCATCTTGATCCCGATTTGCCGGGAAAGGACCTGACCGAAGATCAGGCAAGTGCGGTTGCGCAGCTTCGGGCCGGGCAACGGACGGGGAGTTACGGCACGACGCTGCTGAAAGGCGTGACGGGTTCCGGCAAGACCGAAGTCTATCTGGAGGCTGTGGCCGAAGCGCTGCGCATGGGGCGGCAGGCGCTTGTCCTTTTGCCGGAAATTGCGCTGACCGCAGAGTTCCTGACGCGGGTTGAGGCGCGGTTTGGCGCGCGCCCGGCCGAGTGGCATTCGGGCGCGACCATGACTGAACGCAGGCGGGTCTGGCGGATGGTCGGGCAGGGGGAAGCTCAACTGGTTGTTGGCGCGCGGTCAGCCCTGTTTCTGCCATTTCGCGATCTGGGGCTGGTCGTGGTGGATGAGGAACACGACACCTCGTACAAACAAGAAGACGGGGTGCATTACAGCGCGCGAGACATGGCGGTCCTGCGGTCGGCCATCTGCGGCGCGCGGGTGATTCTGGCCAGCGCAACCCCCTCGCTGGAAAGCTGGGCGAATGCTGAGGCAGGTAAATATGATCGAATCGACCTGACATCGCGTTTCGGCGCGGCGGTGTTGCCCGAGATGAAGCCCATCGACATGCGGGCCGAACAGATGCAGGCCGGAACGTGGATATCTCCGACATTGCGGCAAGCGGTGCAGCAGCGGATCGAGAAAGGCGAACAGTCGCTGCTGTTCATCAACCGCCGTGGCTATGCACCGGTTACCCTGTGCCGCGCCTGCGGGGAACAGATCGCCTGTGATCATTGCGACGCGCGCATGGTGGAACACAGGTTCCTGAAGCGCCTGATGTGCCACCAATGTGGTGAGACCAAGCCGATGCCCGAGATCTGCCCTTCCTGCGGGGTCGAGGGCAAGCTGGCCCCGGTGGGGCCGGGCATTGAGCGTTTGGCCGAAGAGGCCGAAGCAACCTTCCCCGAGGCCAGGATTGCCATGTTGAGTTCCGATCTGTTCGGCTCAGCCCGCGCACTGAAGGCCAAGATCGAAGAAATTGCGGCAGGGGACGCAGATATCGTCATCGGAACGCAGTTGGTGGCCAAGGGGCATAACTTTCCCAAGCTGACATTGGTGGGGGTAATCGATGCGGATCTCAGTCTGCATGGCGCAGACCTGAGGGCCGCTGAACGAACATTTCAGCTGATGCGACAGGTTGCGGGGCGTGCTGGTCGGGCTGAAAAACCGGGGCAGGCGCTGTTACAGACTTTCCAGCCGGAACACCCGGTGATCCGGGCGATTCTGTCGGGTGACGAAGAGGGCTTTTGGAAGGCCGAGGCCGCCGGTCGGCAAGCGGCCGGTGTGCCGCCTTATGGACGTATGGCGGGGATCGTGTTGTCGGGCCCCGAGGTCGGACCGGTCTTTGACATTGGCAACGCCATGGCGCGCAACGACAGCCCATTGCGCCAGATTGGCGCGCAGGTGTTTGGCCCCGCCCCAGCGCCAATTGCCCGTATTCGCGGACGTCACCGTGTCCGCCTGCTGGTCAAGGCCCCCAAGGGCGCACCAATCCAGGACGCCATCGCTCGTTGGATCGCCCCGCTGCGCCTGAAAGGCGATATCCGCCTGACCGTCGATATCGATCCACAAAGCTTTTACTGACTATTGCATTAACGCAGGGCCATTGTGCGCCGGTCGCTTCCCCCTCGCCAAAGTCGGGAAATGGGCGTAGAGGATTCTCATGCTGAAACCCATGCCCCTTGCCGAGGCGCAGAGCCTTCCGTTCTGGCGTCGTCCTGTCACGCTTCTGTTCGTGATGGCCTTGACCATGCCCATCGCGTTCAACGCGTGGAGCGCGCTGTTGAACAACTTCGTCATTGAGGCAGCGAATTTCGACGGGGCCGATATCGGCCTGCTGCACACGGTGCGCGAGATTCCGGGCTTTCTGGCGGTCGGCGTGATTGCCGTCATCATTTTCATTCGCGAGCAAGTGCTGGCCATGATCTCGCTGATGATGCTTGGGGTCGCAACGGCTTTGACGGCCTGGTTCCCAAGCCTTGGCGGATTGTTGTTCGTGACCTTGTTCAGTTCAATCGGGTTTCACTACTATGAGACTGTGAACCAGTCGCTTCAGCTGCAATGGCTTCCCAAGGATAGCGCGCCGCAGATTTTGGGATGGCTGGTCGCAATGGGCTCGGCTGCAACGATGGTGGTGTACGGGCTGATCGTTCTGACCTGGGAGCGGTTCGATCTGTCCTACAACTTTGTTTTCATGGCCGCTGGTGGTGCAACAGCTTTGCTGGCCCTGTTTTGCCTGTTCGCCTTCCCACAATTCGATGCCCCCACGCCGCAAACCAAGAAACTGATCCTGCGCCGTCGATACTGGCTGTATTACGCTCTGCAATTCATGGCGGGTGCGCGGCGACAGATCTTTGTCGTCTTTGCCGGGTTCATGATGGTTGAGAAGTTCGGCTTTGAAGTGCATGAGCTGACCAGCCTGTATCTGATAAACCTGATGATCAACATGATGGTTGCTCCGTTGCTGGGTAAAGCAGTGGCCAGGTTTGGCGAACGGCGTACGTTAATCTTTGAATATACCGGTCTGGCAATCGTGTTCGCAGCCTATGGTGGCATCTACTGGTTTGGCTGGGGCGTGCTGTTGGCGGCGACGCTCTATGTCATCGACCATGTTCTGTTCGCGCTGGCGCTTGCACTGAAAACCTATTTTCAGAAAATCGCCGATCCGGCGGATATTGCGCCAACTGCCGCAGTCGCGTTCACGATCAACCATATCGCCGCGGTTTTCTTGCCCGCGTTGCTGGGTTTGCTCTGGGTCGTGTCGCCAGGTGCCGTGTTTGGCCTTGCGGCGGCGATGGCGGTCGTTTCTCTGCTGTTGTCCCTGCTGGTTCCGCGCTACCCGGAACCGGGCAATGAGACCGTCCTGAGCAAATACGCGCCAGCCCCGGCGGAATAGGCCGCAAAGCTTGACGTTGGCGGCGCACCGTCCTACGCGCAGTGCCAACTGACACAGGAGTTCCGGATGCCCACATTCACTGCGCTGACCACGCTGACAGGTAAGAAAGCCGCCGAAGGTCTGGGCGAAGCGATGGAGCGTCTGGAGCCCGAACCAACCGGCGTCGGTGTGTTCGAGGTCGAAGACGGTTCGGGCCTGTGGGAAGTGGGCGGGTACTTTACCGAAGCCCCTGACGAGACCGCATTGGCCGTTCTGGCAGTTGCTTTTGAAGCCAAACCTTTTGTTGTGTCGGAAGTGCCTGAAACCGATTGGGTGGCCCATGTGCGGCGAGAGCTTGCCCCGGTTGAGGCGGGCCGCTTTTTTGTCTATGGCAGCCACGATGCCGACAAGCTGCCCGACGGTCGCATTCCACTGCTGATCGAGGCGGCAATGGCCTTTGGTACCGGACATCACGGTACCACGCTGGGATGTTTGAAAGCTCTGGACCGGTTGTTGGATGAAGGGTTCAGTGCCTCGAAAGTAGCGGATATCGGTTGCGGCACGGCCGTTCTGGCCATGGCGGCAGCCCGGGTATGGGATGGCGATTTCATTGCCAGCGATATCGACGAGGTGGCCGTTGAAGTGGCCGAAGCCAACCTGAAGGCAAACGGTATGTCCGGCGCGGTTCAGTGTGTTGAAGCCGCAGGTTTCGATCATCCCGACCTAAAGGCGCACGCGCCGTACGATCTGATTTTTGCCAATATCCTCAAAGGACCTTTGGTAGCTTTATCACCCGAAATGGCAGCGAATCTCCGCCCAGGTGGGCACGCGATCCTGTCGGGAATCCTTAACGAACAGGCCGATGACGTGGTTTCCGTTTATTCACAAAACGGGTTCAATCAGACCTGTAGGGCCGAGATTGGTGAGTGGACGACCCTAATTTTAACCAAACAGGGCGCGAATTAGGCCATTTGCAGGAGTTTTATAGGTTTTTGCCACGTTTTTGTCGCAATCTCTTTTTACCGTTTTCTGAATGAAGTCGAGGGGGGCGGTTTTTGGAGGCTGCCATGACGGGTAAACAACTGGAGTTCAATCAGCGCGTAAGTCGCCTGAACAAGAAACACCAAAAGATGAGCCGTGGCTATCGCGCGACGATGCGCAAGGATGGCCTGGTGGTGATGAGGCCGCAGCGGGTGAGTTCGGCGGTGCCAGCAAAGGTGCTGCTGCTTACGCTTGTGGGTTTCTTCGCATTCAAAGCGTTTTTGTTATCCCACCTTGGCCCGAGCGGCTATCAATATCGGATCGACAGCCTGAACGAAGGTACGCCAGTCGAAAAAGCCGGTGCCTGGGTGATGCAAATCGACCCTGTGTCGCAAGCCCTCGCCGCTCAGCTGAACAAAGTTTTCTACTAATCCGCTCCCTCGGATTAAAAAAACACCGCGTACCCTTATGGTGCGCGGTGTTTTTGTGTGCCCCTCAAGGGAGGAGGAAGGGGCAAATAAGTATAGTGGCCAGTTCTTAGCGGCGACCTTCGGCGATGGAGTCGATGTCACCACGGCACAGGCCGATATCGTCCAGTTCGCGGTCGGTCAGACCGGTCAGCGCGTTGCGGGTTACGCGGGCGTCATTCCATTCAACTGCGGCGTTAACGGCCGATACGAAAAATGCGCCGATACGGCCAACAAGGCCGAACGAGCCAGTGGTAGCGACGCGGGTTGTGTCCAGTGCAGCCATATCCTGTTTCCTTCTGGTTAGTGTTCACATTGCATTTCTGCGATCTGCGGGGCATCTAGTGCTGTCATTTCGTTCGCACAAGTTCAGTTTTTGCATGTGTCCTATGCGTTTTCTGCAAGGCTTCACGAAGCTGTAATCCCCTTTAACAATTGGTGAAAAAGCCTTTGGGAAAGTGTCGAATTCAGACTTTACTGGGTCGCAAAATGCGCCCGAAGTCGCGCCTGAGACACGCGTGTCGTTTTCAGCCCTGGGGTCAATTCGCTTGGAAAATGTTCACGCTTCGTGCTAGGCGTTGAAAAAAGATCACACAACCCGAGCAGGCCGAGGCAAAATATGCGAATTCTGGGCATCGATCCGGGGCTTAGAACCCTGGGATGGGGCGTCATCGAATCAAATGGCAGCCGCCTGAGCCATGTGGCCAATGGATTGTGCAAATCGGATGGGGACGATCTGGGCGAGCGGCTGCTGTCGCTGCACAATCAGATTGTCGAAGTGATTGCGGATCACAGACCCGACCAGGCTGCTATCGAACAGACATTCGTGAACAAGGATGGGGCCGGAACCCTCAAATTGGGGCAGGCGCGTGGCGTGGCTTTGCTGACGCTGGCACAGGCCGGTCTGCCGGTGGGCGAATATGCCCCCAACCGGGTGAAAAAGACCGTGGTGGGTGTGGGTCATGCCGAGAAAGAGCAGGTTTTGCATATGGTCAAACTGCAATTGCCGGGCTGTTTGCCGAAAGGGGCCGACGCGGCGGATGCACTGGCGATTGCGATCTGCCATGCCTATTACGGGAAAACGCAACAGGCGCGTGTGAAAGAGGTGCGGGCATGATCGGCAAACTGACAGGGCGGCTGGATTACCGCGCGGTGGATCATGTGCTGATCGATGTTCGGGGCGTCGGCTATCTTGTCTATTGTTCCGACCGGACCTTGGCGGCATTGCCGGGGGCGGGTGAGGCGGTCTCGATCTACACAGACATGGTCGTCCGCGAAGACCTTATGCAGCTTTACGGGTTTCTGTCGCTTGTCGAGAAAGAGTGGCATCGCCTGCTGTGCTCCGTTCAGGGGGTCGGCGCGAAGGTGTCGCTGGCGATCCTGAGTGCATTGGGGCCCGACGGTGTCAGCCGCGCAATTGCCCTGGGGGACTGGGGTGCTGTCAAGGCGGCCAAGGGCGTCGGGCCAAAAACCGCCCAGCGGATCGTGTTGGACCTCAAGGACAAGGCACCCGGAGTGATGGCCACGGGCGGCACGATTGCTCAGGCGATGGACGGGCCGGAACTTGAGGTTGTTGAGCCGAATGACTCTACACCCGCGCCGAGACGTATTCCGAAACCGCCATCGGGTGCCGCGGCCGCGTCTGCCGGGGCGTTGTCGGCGCTGGCTAACCTAGGATATGGGCCATCCGAGGCGGCAGGTGCCGTGGCTGAAGCGGCTGCAAGCCAGCCGGATGCGGACGAGGCTGATCTGATCCGCGCGGCCCTCAGGCTGCTGGCTCCGAAAGGGTAAGTGAATGGTTGACGCTGATCCCACCCTGCGCCCGGAGCCCCTGCCGGAAGACAATGACCGCGCTTTGCGTCCTCAGGGGCTGGATGAATTCATTGGTCAGGCTGAAGCGCGTGCCAATTTGCGCATCTTTATTCAATCCGCCCGGCAACGCGGCGAGGCGATGGACCACACCTTGTTTCACGGACCTCCGGGGTTGGGTAAGACGACCCTCGCACAGATCATGGCGCGTGAACTGGGGGTGAACTTTCGCATGACCTCTGGCCCGGTTCTGGCCAAGGCGGGGGATCTGGCGGCGATCCTGACCAATCTTGAATCGCGGGACGTGTTGTTCATCGACGAGATTCACAGGCTCAACCCAGCGGTGGAAGAAGTGCTGTACCCGGCGATGGAAGATTTCGAGCTGGATCTTGTTATCGGCGAAGGCCCTGCTGCGCGCACTGTAAGGATCGAGTTGCAGCCATTCACACTGGTGGGGGCCACCACGCGGATGGGCCTGCTGACAACGCCCTTGCGTGACCGGTTTGGTATCCCGACCCGGCTTCAGTTCTACACGGTTGATGAATTGCACGAAATCGTCACCCGGAACGCGCGGAAACTGGGCGCGCCCGCGGATAACGATGGTGCGCGCGAAATCGCGCGGCGGTCGCGCGGAACGCCACGTATCGCCGGGCGATTGCTGAGGCGTGTTGTGGATTTCGCGATTGTCGAAGGGGACGGGCGGATCACACGGGACCTTGCCGATGGTGCCTTGACCCGTCTTGGCGTCGATAATTTGGGCCTTGATGGTGCGGACCGGCGGTATCTGAAACTGATTGCCGAAAACTATGCGGGCGGCCCGGTGGGGATTGAAACCCTGTCTGCCGCGCTGTCCGAAAGCCGCGACTCGCTTGAGGAAGTGATTGAGCCCTATTTGCTGCAACAGGGGCTGATCCAACGTACTCCGCGTGGGCGGATGTTGGCGCAGAAGGCGTGGGCGCATCTTGGGATGGCCGCGCCCAAGCGCCAAAGTGATCTGTTCGGTTGAAGCCAGCGCGCTTAGATTTTATGCCTTTCGGCGAGAGTATTTTTAAAAAGATGAAGGGCTGGCGGTGACACCGGAAGAAATTGAGGCGCTGTTCACACGCGAAAGCGGCGAGTTTCTGTTTGCGCGCTGGGGGCGGCCTATTGTTCCGATCGTTTTCGGCGTCGAAGACGAGACGCTGGCCACCGTAAAGGGGGCTTTCGAAGCCGTTGTTACGCTGGCCGGTCACCAAATGGCCGAGACGGACCCTGAGCTTGGCGCGAATTGCATGGTTTTCTTTTTCCGGGACTGGCAGGAGCTGCTGGAGGTACCGGACCTTGATCGCTTGATCCCGGATCTGGAACCTTTGGTTGCGCGGCTGGTCGCGGCAGATGCAAACCAGTACCGCATTTTCCGGTTCGAAGAAGATGGCGCGATCCGCGCGGCGTTTGTGTTTCTGCGCATGGACAAGGAATTGTCCAAGGTTCCGGCGGAAACCCTTGCGCTCAATCAGGTCGTGCAGACCATCTTGCTCTGGTCGGACATTGCATTTCGCAATCAATCTCCACTGGCAATCGCAGGTGAGGCCACGATCCTGCGTCCCGACATCGCGTCCTTGATCCGGGCGGCCTATGATCCGGTTTTGCCACGGGCGGCACAGGATGCCTCGCATGCGTTAAGGCTGTTTGCCCGACTGGAGGCGTTGCAATGAAACACACCTACCCCATCCGCGTGTTTTATGAAGACACCGACATGGGTGGGGTTGTCTATCACGCGAACTACCTGCGCTATATCGAGCGCGCGCGCTCGGACTGGGTGCGTAATCTGGGCAATGACCAAAACGCCATGCGGGAGGAGGGCATTGTTTGGGTCGTGCGGCGGGTCGAAGCCGAGTATCTGGCGCCTGCAAGGTTTGATGATGAATTGATCGTTGAAACCGAGGTCACCGAAATCTCGGGCGTGCGTCTGACTATGGCGCAGCTTGTTCGCCGCGGTGAGACCGAAATATTTCGTGCATCTGTCACGGCCGTTTGCATCAATAAAGCGGGCAAACCGATCCGATTGCCGGCAGAGATTCGCGCATTGATGTAACAATTTGCGGACCATGGGTGGTTCTGTTGGCTTTTCATGACCAACTGAGATAGCGTTTGGCAAAACAAGGCCAAACGAACGGCCATCAGGCAAAACAAAGAGCAGGTTCATGGAAGCTGAAACGCTGGCGCTGGCGCAGGAGATCGACTTCTCCATGTGGGGGCTGTTTGCCCGTGCGACCTTTATCGTCAAACTGGTGATGCTGGTACTTACCGGCGCATCCATCTGGTCCTGGGGGATCATCATTCAGAAGCTGATCAACTATCGCGCGGCCCGACGCGAGGCGCAGGTTTTTGATGAAAGCTTCTGGTCGGGCAACCCGTTGGATGAGTTGTTCGAGCAGATCGGGACGCAGCCGGATGGCAGCTCGGAAAAGATCTTTGCGTCAGGCATGATCGAGTGGCGCAGGTCGCATCGCAATGATGGTGGGCTGATTGCCGGGGCAACCGCGCGGATCGACCGGTCGATGGATGTCGCCATCGCGAAAGAGGCGGAAACCCTGCAAAAAGGGCTTCCCATTCTGGCGACCGTCGGCTCCACAGCTCCGTTTATCGGGCTGTTTGGCACCGTTTGGGGCATCATGAATGCATTCATCGAGATTGCCGAACAGCAAAACACCAACCTTGCCGTTGTGGCCCCCGGTATTGCCGAGGCGTTGATGGCGACAGGGTTGGGCCTTTTGGCGGCGATCCCGGCGGTGATTTTCTATAACAAACTCAGCGCCGATAGTGATCGGATCGTTGGCGGCTATGAAGCCTTTGCGGATGAATTCGCAACCATTCTGTCGCGCCAGTTGGACAGCTGACGATGGGCGCTGCAATCCAGCAATCTTCGAACGGCAATGGGCGCAGGCGTGGTCGGCGTCGCGGTCGCGCGCAGCCGATGGCCGAGATCAATGTGACACCTTTCGTGGATGTCATGCTGGTGTTGCTGATCATCTTCATGGTGGCCGCGCCATTGCTGACGGTTGGTGTTCCGGTCGATCTGCCCAAGACCGCAGCCAGTGCGCTGCCCGGCGACAATGAAGAGCCTTTGACCGTGACCCTGACCGCAGACGGCCGCGTGCAGATCCAGACCACCGACGTGTTGCGCGAAGAATTGATTGGCAAGCTGCGTGCCATTGCGGCAGAGCGGAGCAGTGACCGGGTTTTCCTGCGGGCCGATGGTGCAATCCCTTACGCACAGGTGATGCAGGTCATGGGTGCGCTGAACGCGGGCGGGTTTTCCAACGTTGGCCTTGTGACCGATACCGGCGGGCCGACGCTGGATGAAGGTGGAGAGTGAGGTCGCACGGTGGATACCGGCACCAAGATTTCAGCGATTGCGCATGTCAGCCTGATCGGATGGGCGATGTTCGGCGGCACCTTCCGGTCCGAACCGTTGCCGATGGCTGTGCAGGATGTCTCTGTGATCACGGCTGAACAATTCGCGGCCATGACGGCCCAGCGGGATGCGCCGGAACTCCCCGAAGTGCCGACCGCGTTGCAGCAACCGCCCGAGCCGGAGGCTGTGACCAAGCCCCCGGAACCCGAGAGTGACGAACAGCCCCGCCCTGAACCTGTTGCACCGGCTGAACCGGAACCAGAGCCAGAGCCCATCATCGTGGAAGCGCCGCCAGAACCCGAGGTGCCTGACGAGCCTCCGGTTCTGACGGAACCTCAGGTCGAGCCTGTTGCACAGCCTGCGCCGCCCGGCCCCGAGGTACAGCCGCGCCCATCAGATCGCGTCGCGCCCGAGGCAATAGCTCCGCCACCGCCCGAGGCAAAGCCTGATGATTTTGAAACGCCTCCGGTAGCCCTGGATGAAGGCGCAGAGGTTCAACAGGAACAGCAGGATCAGACCGCGCCGCAAGAGGCAGCCCCGGAGATTGTGACCGAGGCCGAGGAAACCAAGGACCAGTCGCCCCTGACATCTCCGCGACCGCGCGTGCGTCCAAAGCGGCCAAGCCCGCCGCCCGAACCCGCTGTGGCCAAAACGCCTGAGGCGACCGTGGAACCCGAAAAACAAACCGATGAAACGGCAATCAACGACGCCCTGGCTGAAGCCTTGGGCAGCGGGTCCGAACCTTCTGGCCCACCGCTGACCAGCGGAGAGAAAGACGCGATGCGACTGGCTGTCTCTGGATGTTGGAATGTGGGTTCCTTGTCCACGGATGCGCTGAACACTGTGGTTGTTGTTGCGTTTTCACTGAACCGTGATGGTACGGTCGTCGGTGGCAGTGTTCGGATGCTGGACAGCTCTGGTGGCTCGGCGGGAGCCGTTAAACAGGCCTACGAGGCTGCGCGACGCGCTATTTTGCGCTGCGGGGCCAAAGGATATGATTTGCCTGCTGACAAATACGAACATTGGCAGGATGTTGAGATTACATTTAACCCCGAGAGGATGCGGATCAAATGATGAAGCTTCTGACCAGCCTCTTTGTCGGCCTGACACTGATGTCTGCGCCGGTTTATGCACAGAACGGGCCTTTGCGCCTGGAACTGGATGAGGGGATTATCGAACCCTTGCCCTTTGCCGTTCCGAATTTTGTGCCGGACGGCCCGGCCGCAGCTCAGTTTGCGCAGGATATATCGCGCGTGGTGGCGGCTGACCTGACCGGGACCGGGTTGTTCCGCGAAATCTCCTCGGATGCGTTCATCAGCCGGGTCAGCAGCTTCGAAGCTCCGGTTCAGTTTGCGGATTGGAAGGCGATCAATGCTGACGCGCTGGTCACGGGCGCTGTCAATGTGTCCGGTCAGAAACTGACCGTCCGGTTCCGGGTGTGGGATGTGTTTTCGGGCCAGGAACTGGGCAATGGCCTTCAACTGGCAGGTACCACAGACGGGTGGCGGCGCATGGCGCACAAGGTGGCCGATCAGGTCTATAGCCGGATCACAGGTGAAGGCGGTTATTTTGACAGCCGCGTTGCCTTTGTTTCGGAAAGCGGGCCGAAGGACCAGCGCCTGAAGCGTTTGGCGATCATGGATTACGATGGCGCGAATGTGCAGTACATGACCGACAGTGCCGCAATCGTTCTGGCGCCCCGGTTCTCACCCACCGGTGACCGGCTGCTTTATACCAGTTATGAAAGCGGCAGCCCGCGCATTTACGTGACTGAAGTCGGGCGCCCGAAACCGCGGGAACTGAAGACGCAGGACGGGACGATGAGCTTTTCGCCTCGGTTCTCGCCGGATGGCCGGTCGATTGTCTATTCGCTGATTCAGGGCGGCAATACCGATCTGTGGAAGATGGATATCGTTTCGGGTCAAAGCACGCGCCTGACCAACACGCCCGCAATTGAAACTGCCCCCAGCTATTCACCCGATGGCAGCCGGATCGTCTTTGAAAGCGACCGCTCCGGCACGCCGCAATTGTACGTGATGGCAGCAAACGGGGGCGAGGCCACGCGGATTAGCTTTGGCGCAGGCCGCTATGGTACCCCGGTCTGGTCACCGCGCGGCGACCTGATCGCCTTTACCAAGCAGAACCAGGGCCGGTTCCATATCGGCGTGATGCGCATCGACGGGTCAGAAGAACGTTTGCTGACAGCCTCTTTCCTGGATGAAGGCCCCACCTGGTCGCCCAATGGCCGGGTCATCATGTTCACCCGCGAAACGCAGGGGGCCAGTGGTAAGGCATCGCTTTACTCGGTGGATATCTCGGGCAGGAACCTGCGCCCGGTACGTACACCTGACGGCGGCAGTGATCCGTCCTGGGGCCCATTGCAGAATTGATCGCAGCAAAGTTCACAACAAATCGTCGCTGTGGTAGACAGGCGGCAATAAACATAACACGAGGCACCTGAAATGAACGTATTGAGCAAAGTTCTGGCGCTGGGCGCGCTGAGTGTGATCGCCGCCTGCACAAACAATGACCCCTCAGCCTTGGGTGGCGGTGGTGGTAGCGGAGGCATTGGATCCATTGTCCCCGGATCACCGAGTGATCCGCGCTCGCCCGCGTATTTCCAGCAAACAGTCGGGGACCGTGTCCTGTTTGCCGTTGACCAGTCAACCCTGTCGCCTGAGGCGCAAACAGTGCTGCAAGGGCAGGCGGACTGGCTGCTGGCCAATCCGGATTTTGTAGCAACGATCGAAGGCCACGCGGATGAGCAGGGCACGCGGGAATACAACCTTGCGCTGGGCGCACGCCGGGCGAACGCTGCGCGTGAGTACCTGATTTCGCGCGGCGTTGCGGGCAGCCGCCTGAACACCGTGAGCTATGGCAAGGAACGCCCGATCGAGATTTGCAGCACCGAGGAATGTTATTCCAAGAACCGCCGTGCGGTAACGGTTCTGACCGGGTCAACTCTGGGGTAAGATGATGCGCATTGCAGGATGGGTTTTGGCGGCGGTTGTGGCGACGGCTGGTGTTGCACAGGCACAGGATCAACAGACCCTTGCGGACATCCGTCAGGAACTGACGGTGCTGCACGTGGAAATTCAGCGTTTGAAACGCGAGTTTTCCACTACGGGTTCACCCGCACCTAACCTGTCCGGCAGTTCGGTCCTTGAACGGGTGGATGCCATCGAGGCCGAATTGCAGCGCCTGACCCGCCAGACCGAGCAATTGAACCAGCGGGTGCAGAACATTGTCACCGACGGCACCAACCGTATCGGTGACCTTGAGTTCCGGCTGGTTGAACTGGAAGGCGGCGATTTGTCGACGTTGGGTGAGACCTCGACATTGGGTGGTGACACGGCCACTGTGATAACCGGACCAACAAGTATCGAAACGCCAGCGGCGACCGATAATGGTGAACTTGCCATAGGTGAGCGTGCTGATTTTGATGCTGCCTCGCAAGCGTTGGCCGATGGCGATTTCCAGACTGCTGCCACGTTGTTTGCGCAGTTTGAAACAAGCTATCCCGGCAGTCCGCTGGCGCCCGAAGCCAACCTGAAACGCGGTCATGCCCTAGAAGGGATTGGCGACACACGCGAAGCGGCCCGGGCATTTCTGGCCAGCTTCACGGGTGATTCCGAGGGCGCGTTTGCACCCGAGGCGCTGTACGAACTGGGCGCGGCGCTTGGCCGTTTGGGACAGACCGATCAGGCCTGCATCACGCTTAATGAGGTCGGAGTACGCTTTCCTTCTGCGCCAGAGTTTTCGAGCGCCACGCAGGAGATGACCGCGTTGGGATGTACTTGAACCATCGCTCCAGCAAACTACTTGCAGACCTTCGCGCCCGGCTACCTGAAACACTTCCGCGCAAGTTGGGGATTGCCGTTTCGGGAGGCGGGGATTCCGTCGCCTTGATGCATCTTTTGCATCAGGTGGCGCAGGATGAGGCCATCACCCTTTTCGTTGCCACGGTCGACCACGGTTTGCGACCCGAATCCGCGTGCGAGGCCGAAACGGTATTGCGGCAGGCGGCTGCGCTGGGGATGTCTCATGATACGCTGCGTTGGTCGGGATGGGACGGTACCGGCAACTTGCAGGACCGGGCACGTCAGGCGCGATATGATTTGTTATCCGAATGGGCGAAGGGCCGCGGAATCGACGCCATTGCGCTGGGCCACACCGCAGATGATCAGGCGGAAACACTGCTGATGCGGTTGGGCCGATCATCCGGGGTCACGGGCCTGTCCGGCATGTCGGCTATTCGGAAACGGCGGGGTCTGACGTTGCTGCGTCCGATGCTGGGGATCACCCGTGAGCAGCTGCGCACCTATCTGACTGAGGCTGGCGTAGCATGGGTGGACGATCCTTCGAATCAGGATGCCCGTTTCGATCGGATCAAGGCGCGCGAAGCTTTGAGTGGGCTGGAACCTTTGGGAATTGATGCGCTTTCATTGTCCCGCGTTGCGGACAATCTGGCGCAGGCACACACGGCACTTGGCGTCTGTGCGCAAGAATCCGCAGGGTCCGTGGCGCAGGTGGATCAAAGTGACGTGAGGGTGAACCGGGCCGGATTTGCCGCGTTGCCCCTTGAGATTCGGCGTCGTGTCCTGCTGGGAATCCTCTCGTGGATTGCCGGGTCGGGTTATCCCCCGCGTCAGGCGGCAGTGGATCAGGCAATGGATGCAGTCGCGAATGGGCAATCGGGGTCAGTGGGCGGTTGTCTGATTGTTCCACAAGGCGGGAGTGTTTGGATTTGCAGGGAATTTAATGCCGTGAAATCTCAGATCGCGGCGCCCAGTGCTGTGTGGGATGGCAAATGGCGGCTCAGCGGACCGGCAACAATGGGCGCAGAAATCCGCGCTTTGGGCGGTGAGGGGTTGCAACAGGTGCCCGAGTGGCGTGCAACCGGGCGTCCCAGAATAGCGTTGACGGCGACGCCTGCGGTTTGGATTGCGGACAGGGTGCTGGCCGCCCCGCTTGCGGGTCTCGCGAATGGCTGGCATGCCAAGCTTGCGTCAGATTGGCCCGAGTTCCACGCATCTTTTTTATCGCATTGAACATACGACAATCCTCTCTATTTTAAGAGGTAACTTGGCAGCGTCTCACCTGCCGGAACTTTTAGGAGAATTTCCTTGGGCAACGCTCGCAATATCGCGTTTTGGGTCGTTTTGTTCCTGCTCATCCTTGCACTGTTCAATCTGTTCAGTGGACCGGGCGGAACGCTTCAGAGCAACGAGAAAACCTATTCCGACTTTGTCGGTGCCGTCCAAAGCGGTGAAGTCAAGAACGTGACCCTGGATGGTGAACAGATTCGCTATACCCTGCAAAGCGGTGCCAGCTATGTCACGATCAAACCCGGCGACGCCGAAGTGACCAAGCTTCTGATCGAGGAAAACATCCCCGTTCAGGCCGTAAAACAACAGCAATCAGGCTTTCAGTCGTTCCTGATAACGCTGTTGCCTTTCCTGCTGCTGATCGGTGTCTGGGTCTATTTTATGAACCGGATGCAAGGCGGCGGCAAAGGTGGTGCGATGGGCTTTGGCAAGTCCAAGGCCAAGATGCTGACCGAAAAGCATGGCCGCGTGACCTTTGACGATGTTGCCGGTATCGACGAGGCCAAGGAAGAGCTGGAAGAGATTGTCGAATTCCTGCGCAACCCGCAGAAGTTCAGCCGCCTTGGTGGCAAGATCCCCAAGGGCGCGCTGCTGGTTGGCCCTCCGGGTACCGGTAAGACGCTTCTGGCCCGTGCCATTGCGGGTGAGGCGGGCGTGCCGTTCTTCACCATCTCGGGTTCGGATTTTGTCGAAATGTTCGTTGGCGTGGGTGCGTCTCGCGTGCGTGACATGTTCGAGCAGGCGAAAAAGAACGCGCCCTGTATCGTGTTTATCGACGAGATTGACGCTGTGGGTCGTCATCGCGGCGCCGGGTATGGTGGCGGCAATGACGAGCGGGAACAAACGCTCAACCAGTTGCTGGTCGAAATGGACGGGTTTGAGGCCAACGAAGGTGTAATCATTCTGGCAGCGACAAACCGCAAGGACGTTCTGGACCCTGCGCTGCTGCGACCGGGCCGGTTCGACCGTCAGGTCACAGTCGGCAACCCGGACATCAAGGGCCGCGAGAAAATTCTGGGCGTTCACGCACGCAAGACGCCGCTGGGCCCCGATGTCGATCTGCGCATCATCGCGCGCGGTACGCCCGGCTTCTCGGGTGCGGATCTGGCCAACCTCGTGAACGAGGCCGCGTTGATGGCCGCACGCGTGGGTCGTCGCTTTGTCACCATGGAAGATTTTGAAAACGCCAAGGACAAGGTGATGATGGGGGCCGAGCGCCGCTCGATGGTGCTGACGCAGGATCAGAAGGAAAAAACAGCCTATCACGAAGCGGGTCATGCTGTTGTTGGTCTGTCACTGCCGATGTGCGATCCGGTCTACAAGGCGACCATCATACCGCGCGGGGGTGCGCTGGGTATGGTGGTTTCGCTGCCGGAAATGGATCGCCTGAACTATCACCGGGATGAGTGCGAACAAAAGCTGGCGATGACCATGGCGGGTAAAGCTGCCGAAGTCATCAAGTATGGCGAAGATCACGTGTCGAACGGTCCTGCCGGGGACATCATGCAGGCCAGCCAACTGGCACGCGCCATGGTGATGCGCTGGGGAATGTCGGACAAGGTCGGCAATATCGACTATGCCGAGGCGCATGAGGGATACCAGGGCAATACTGCCGGGTTCTCGGTATCGGCTCATACCAAGGAACTGATTGAAGAAGAGGTAAAGCGTCTGATCCAGCAAGGCTATGAACAGGCGCACAAGATTCTGACTGATCAGAACGAGGAATGGGAGCGTCTGGCCCAAGGTTTGCTGGAATACGAAACGCTGACCGGAGACGAAATCAAACGCGTCATGAACGGGGAGTCGCCCGGCGACAGTGATGACCGGAACGACAAGTCAGACGAGGGCAGTGCGCCCAGCGTGACAGCCATCCCCAAGACCAAGGCCAAGAAATCACCGCCTGAGGGTGGGATGGAACCTGAACCGACAGCATAACCAGCAAGAACCCGGGCTCTGCCCCGGGTTTTTTTATCTTTCCATCAGAGCGTTACTGGGCATTATGCGCTGGCAGACACCAATGGGAAGGGAAGCACGTATGCCGTTTTTGCGGGAAACCGAATTTGCAGCCGAAGTTCTTTGGCTGGGCCTTGTTCCTGCCGGCGGATCGCTTCGTGCCAAGCCCGTTGAGTTGCTGGATCTTGGGTTTGAGGGCGTGAAAGGCGAACGGCACGAAGGTCTGAACCGTGCGTCCTGTGTTCGGGTCTCGAATCTCTATCCCAAGGGCACTGAAATCCGCAATGTTCGTCAACTGTCGGTGCTGTCCTTGGAAGAGTTGCAGCAGATCGCGCAGAACATGGGGCTGGACCAGCTTGACCCGTCTTATCTGGGCGCATCCATAGTGCTGAAAGGTATTCCGGATTTCTCGCACATTCCGCCGTCCTCGCGTCTTCAGGCGGTCAACGGGCTGACGATCACTGTGGATATGGAAAACGCACCCTGCGTATTGCCCGGTCGCGAAATCGAAGCGGATCATCAGGGGTATGGTGCAGGGTTTAAACCTGCTGCCGTCGGACGCCGGGGTGTCACGGGCTGGGTCGAACGTCCCGGGCACATTCAACTGGGCGATCACCTCAAGCTCTTTGTTCCGGACCAGCCTGCCTGGAGCCCTGAAAATATGCAGGTTTCCGATTAGTTCCCGATGAAGTGGCCTGACGACGCTTCGCGACGCCAGAATGTCGGAATCCATGGCTAATCAGATTGTACACAAGGGTATGGAATGCGTAGCGCCGACGTTAGACGTCGGTTTTGCACGGTATTCAATCAAGGACCCCGGCCAATGAGCTATAAATCCGACATCGAAATTGCGCGTGAAGCGAATAAGAAGCCGATCCAGGAGATCGGCGCGAAGCT
>NZ_JBXWTH010000026.1:0-2988 GCF_059613825.1 Ruegeria sp. SATB027 | reverse complement strand
ACCAACTGCTCATGCACCATTGCTACCCCACTGGATTCAAACAGGGAATCCCTCACGCCATTTGTGCAACAAAGCCAAACCCACCACGCATTGGGATTCAACACCTAGGTGAAGTCTTCACAACTAGCCTAATATGACACTCCTATCTACCCGTGTTTCGCACGGATTTCGTCGCTCATGCTTTGAGGCACTGAAGCATAGTGATCAAACTGCATCGTAAACTGAGCACGACCAGAGGACATTGAACGCAGAGAATTAATGTAACCAAACATGCTCGATAGTGGAACCATTGCCTGCAAAGCAATTAGATTTCCGCGAGGCTCCTGACCCTTAACTCGGCCGCGACGCGATGTAATGTCGCCAATGATGTTCCCAGTATAGTCCTCTGGTGTCGTGACTTCGACTTTCATTATCGGTTCCAAGAGCTTTGCACCTGCTTTTTCCAATCCTTGGCGCATAGCAGAGCGAGCCGCGATCTCAAATGCAAGCACGCTCGAATCAACCTCGTGGTAGGTGCCATCTACGAGCGACGCTTTAACATCGATTACGGGGAAACCAGCCAATGGACCACTCTCCAATACCGACCGGATGCCCTTTTCAACCCCAGGAACATACTCCTTCGGCACAGTACCGCCGACGATTTTACTGTCGAAAGCGTTTCCCTCACCCATCTCAGTTGGTTCCACGACGAGTTTGACTCGCGCAAATTGACCGGACCCACCAGTTTGCTTCTTGTGCGTAAAGTCGATTTCAGCTTCCCGGCTGATCGTTTCTCGATATGCAACCTGTGGTGCACCAATATTGGCCTCAACCTTGAATTCGCGTTTGAGCCGGTCAACGAGAATATCAAGATGTAGTTCGCCCATTCCCTTCATGATCGTTTGGCCACTTTCGAGGTCGGTTTCCACCCGGAATGATGGGTCTTCAGCGGCCAAGCGAGCCAATCCCGCGGACATTTTCTCTTGGTCAGCCTTTGTTTTGGGCTCTACTGCGATTTCAATGACGGGTTCTGGGAACGTCATTGTCTCGAGTATTACAGGCTGTCGCGTGCAACAAAGCGTATCGCCTGTCGTTGTGTCCTTCAAACCGGCAAGCGCAACGATGTCACCTGAATAGGCATGATCGATTTCTTTCCTATTGTTGGAATGCATCATCATCATTCGACCAACTCGTTCGCGCTTGCCTTTCGTGGAATTCAGTATGCTGTCGCCCTTATTAAGTGTTCCGGAGTATATTCGACTGAACGTCAAAGATCCCACAAACGGGTCATTCATGATCTTGAAAGCAAGGGCAGAAAACGGCATGTCGTCATCAGCTCGGCGAGAAATGTTCCTTGTTTCGGTTGTGTCTCCGGGGGCAAATCCGACGTAATCGAGAACATCCAGAGGACTTGGAAGGAAATCCACGACTGCATTTAACAACGGTTGCACGCCCTTGTTTTTAAAGGCAGACCCCCCAAGGACCGGAACGAATGCCATGCTTAGGGTACCCTTGCGGATCAGTATTCTCAGATCTGCTGTATCGGGTTCCTCCCCTTCAAGATAGGCTTCTAAGGCTGATTCATCTTGTTCGACCGCGAGTTCCACCAAATGCGCACGCCAAGTATTGGCGATGTCTTGGAGTTCGTCGCGAATAGGTCGACGCTCCCAGGAAGCGCCCAGATCCTCGCTCATCCAGATCCATTCCTCCATGGTAACGAGATCGACGATCCCTTCCAGAGACTCCTCAGCACCAATTGGAAAATTGACGGGCAAAGGAATGGCACCCGTACGGTCTTTGATTTGACGAACACTGTTAAAAAAATCTGCACCGATCTTGTCCATTTTGTTTACAAATACCAGACGTGGTACGTGATAGCGGTCGGCTTGTCGCCAAACAGTCTCGGTTTGAGGTTCGACCCCGGCATTGGCGTCCAACAAGGCGATGGCACCATCGAGAACCGCGAGTGATCGCTCCACTTCAATCGTGAAATCGACATGGCCAGGTGTGTCTATGATGTTGAGCCTATGCTTCGGGCCAGCGGCCTCTCCAGCGTCTTGAAGCCTCTCCCAAAATGTGGTCGTGGCCGCAGAAGTGATTGTGATTCCCCGCTCTTGCTCCTGTTCCATCCAGTCCATAGTTGCATCCCCGTCATGGACCTCGCCAATTCTGTGAGATCTTCCGGTGTAGAATAAGATGCGCTCAGTCATCGTCGTTTTTCCGGCATCGATGTGGGCCATGATACCAACATTCCGATAAAGGGTGAGGGGGTATTCACGAGGCATTTTATGTCTTTCTGTTGAACTCTTGCTTTCGCCGACCAAACCAAACGACCGTAGGGGCGGAATGAAACCGGGGAGATTATCCAGAGGAGTCAGATGACGTCCCTAACTTCAATCGTTCGCCCGTTGAATTCACAGATATCGCCTGCGCTCTTCCCTTCGAGTGCCAAGTAGATCGGTGCCGCCGGTGAGACACCGATGAATCTTTGCCCCTGACATTCAAACTCTGCGGTTGAGACGCCTACAACCAAAAAACGTTCTCCGATATCAACGGCGGCACCTGGCTCGACTTTCGACTTTGGGCCGAAATCAAGCGCGCCAATGGCGCGAAGTTTAGCCTGGTAGTCATGTGCGTTATCATCGAAGGCTTCAGCCAGGTCTGCGGCCGTTTCTGCCTGCGCTTGCTCATCACTTTCGATAGGTTCCGTGCGGTCCAGACGGGCCGATTGTAAAAAACGTTGATAATTCTTCTCAGCCTGGGTGAGCTCTGCTTCTGTGAGTTTCAACATGGTTTCGCGCAAGTGTTGTTTGTCGATCATTGGTGTTCTCGCCGATAATGATGGTACAGGTTGTAAAGTTACGGGGACCATACAGGCAACCGGATGAAAGTCCAATTGTGAAAGGAACTTAGGAATGGGTGCCGCACTGTCCTGTCTAACGTCAGCGCTTGTGGGACAGATTTGAGGTTTTCGTAACGGAGGATTTCTGGTTCATCGCAGCCTATATG
>NZ_JBXWTH010000025.1:0-13041 GCF_059613825.1 Ruegeria sp. SATB027 | reverse complement strand
TGTCACAGAGCCCGTAGGATAAGTCCGTCCGGGGAAAGGGGAACTGCGCTCAAAATCCGATTTGTGCAACAGAGCCCCAACAGCAAAAAAAACCGTGCACGCGCTGCGGCAAATAAGGGCGGTAACGCTGTGCCAAGGCGTTCAAAATAAGTCGAAGCGTTTGCACAGGCCCTTTCCGGACATTGGCCATGCCAAAACTCCGCTGGGTTCCGCCCGTTAGATCAGACTTTCGCAGCGCCTGCGAGCCCTGGCGATAGACATAATCATACTCTGCGGACCATACTGTCGCTCCAATCGGCCATGCAAATTGATGGCAGACTCAGCTCGAGTTCTTGATAACCAGAGGATTATATTGTGATGATGCCGGGAGTTTTTTTCGGCCAGCGCCCTGACGAAATCTTTTTTGGGATAGAACGGAAAACGGTTCGGTGCTGACAGCACCTGCTCTTTGGAGAAGTACCTTCAGTCGATCCGATGCATCGGACCTGTGGATATGTCGGACCGCACCAAAGCCAAGTGAGACAATGGAGGTACCGTTGGGTGCAATTGAGTTTCACCAGCGCTGCCGTCTTTTTTTCCCAATCCTGCGAGTCAAAGCACATTGTTATCATCTCGTTGTGCTTGTAAGGACGTTGCACAGTCCGAAAGGGCCGCGCCGTGCGGGCGTGATGGAATGGTAGACATATCAGACTTAAAATCTGAAGGGCGTATGCCCGTGTGGGTTCGAGTCCCACCGCCCGCACCAGGCACTTTCGAAAGCTGCATTCCGCCGCCCGGTTTGCGCGTCATCGGTATCGCAAATGCAGTGAAACGCAGCCTACGTCGTCATGGCGTCATATTCATGACCAGGACTATACCGGATACCCTAATTCCCGGATCAGCCTCCAGATGTCCTGGTTCGCGGCGGAAAGCTGATTGACGACCGCTTCGATTTCGCGAAGCGCATCATCATCTACCGTATCCGCGCGACCCAGTTTTATGTCGGTCTTGCGGTCAGCAATCCGCATCAGGATCGTTTTCGGGTTTCCGCTCTCCTGATCGAATGAATAGATGCAGTGGTTATACTTGTTTCGGATGCCCGAAAGCTTGCTGAGCCGTTGCGTGTGGTCAAGGATCGGGTCGCGAACCTGCGCGGGCCTTCCCTCCATCTTGGCAAGCCGTTCGACCAGATCAATACGCGCGCGGGTTGTGTTCAGGGTCAGGAAGATAATGACGGCCACGTCTTTCGACGTTCCGGAAAGGCCAGCGATCAGGTGGATCAGCAGGCTTTCGGTGTTGGTCCACATATAGTTCAGCCTGCCAACCAGAAGGATCAGGCGATCGAACCGGGCTTCAAACGTGTCAGTCAAGGGCGGAGTGCTGCGCCTCGTGTGGCGCAACCTCGTAGTAGAAATGCGCGGCAGCGGTGCGGTTGCTGACGCCGATCTTACCAACCACGTTGTGCATATGCAGTTTGACTGTGTGTTCCGTAATTCCCAGCTTGGCCGCGATCAACTTGTTGCTTTTGCCCTGCGAGACCAGTTGCAGGACCTGCTTCTCGCGACGCGTCAGCTTCAGATACCGCGATTGCTGGTCGACACCATTTGGGACATTTGTCACTGGACGGGCTGGGATGTCCCGCGTGCGCTGGCTTGGGAATGTGGCGCAATCGGCAAGGAAGCTGGGGAGGTACAGTTCTTCATGCATCAGCAGCCTGAGGATGGCGCGCCAGGCATCGGGCGCCACATTCATGGGTAGAAACCCAATTTCGCCGAACTGCGCGCGATCCCAGGATTCAAACATATGCCGGGCCGATTCTTCTTTGCGATAGGCAAATGCGAGACAGCCGGACCCGGTACTTTTGGTATAGGCCATTGGGCGCGCCAACAGGTCTTCAAGCATCATCTGGTCAACAACAATAATCTTGCTGCAGCCGGGTGTGTGGCCGTTCATCGCTTCGAGGGTTTCGAACCGCCGGGCACGAACCCCAAATTCAGTTTGAACGCTTCTTAGGGTCTGATTGGAGTAGAATAATTCTTTTCCAATAAAGACAACCGAAAAATCTTCTGAATAAAGATCCTGATTGGCAGTTTCTTCTATCAATGACACACTCATCACATTCCCTCGCAAACAGGGTCAACCAAAAATCTCTTTTTTGAGTTCTGGCGGTCTAAAATAGTTAACTAATCAAATAGGTAATTAACTTTTATTATACTCGAAAGCATGGTTTTCCACAACCGGGAGGAGTTCTTCCAGAGCCCGTGCCATAGAACTTTCGGTTAGGTTTCCGCTTGGATATTTGTGCAACCAGCGGAAACAATTGAATTATTTTGTTGCGATTTTTTGTAGGTGGGTCATGCGGGGCAGGCGAGCGCAAACTCAGGTGTGTTCTAAAAGTAAGTAATAAAAACAACACTGTAACCACCTCAAAACTTTCGACTAGCTAGGCGTGGGCGTGCGTCGCTGCGAACATGGCCGGGCTTCAATTGTCGAAGCGCCTGTCCCTGTCGCGCCGGTCATTGCGTATTTCAGCAGCCTTCATGATCCGCCGCGCTTTCGGCTTAGCCGGGAAAGGAGGTGGCCATTTAGAAACTTCCACAGACCGCTTTCAGCGCGTTCATGCGCTGCGCGGATATTTTTGTTTCAATCTCGCCTGATGCCGCTTTTTAGATGAATGGCGGTCTGGCGTTCCAGAAATAGGAATTTGTCATGAGACGTAATGTGAATAATACAAACGTAACGACCGTCGACGAAATTAATGTCGAGAATCTGGAAGCTCCGGTAAATGTTGAAATCCCGATTGATGAGGCGTTTGTCGAAGCTGATCTGACTGCACAACAGCAGCAGCAGGACCAGACTGTCGAAAACTCCAACGATCAGGGCCAGGACCAAAATCAAGGCCAGGATCAGGGTCAGGAACAAGGCCAGGATCAGGGCCAAGATCAGGGCCAGGATCAGGACCAAGGTCAGGATCAGGACCAGACGCTCAATGCCGGAGATAACACCAACGACAATTCAAACAGCAACGCGATCAATATCGACTTTGGTGGCGGAGAGTGGATTCCGCGCGATGATGATCAGGTTGATCTGGACTTCGGAGATAACGCGTCGGTTGGCGACGTAATCACCGCAGGCCGTGATCTAAACTATGATCCCGGCGATGACATGAATGTCGATATCTCAATGGATGGTGCCGGAACCGCAATGGCGTCCGTCAACAGTCAGGTCGCCAGTCTGAGCGATGACGACACGCTGGAATCGGCGTCAGTTTCGAACAATTCCGGTTTCTATCAGAATGGTAGCGCCTATGGCGGCACCGCCAACGCTGAAGAAGGTATCGGCGTCAAGTCCAGCGGTGGAGATTCGGGCGACGGTGGTACCAGCTATGGTGGTTCGGCAGACTCGACCACGCTGGGCAGCCATGCGTTTGGTGCCGGTGGCGATACCGGCAGTGCCGACGCGGACTCGAGTGGCGGCGCAGGTGGTGATACCGGTGACGCAAATAACGCCAGCATTGGTGTTGGCCTGTCCGGCGCAGGGGCTGACGGTGACAGCACCGGCGGCGACGGCGGCGACGCTGACAGTTCGTCTTCTGCTGACAACGACGGCAGCACAAGCGTTGATGGTGACGGAACCGGCGGTAACGGCGGAAGCGCAGATTCGTTTGGTCTGGGACTGGGCCTTGGTCTGTCCGGCTCGAATGCCTCGGGTAGCGCCGATGGCGGCGACAGCGATTCCGACTCGAGCGGCACGGGCTTTGGTCTGGCCGGCAATGACGTAGACGCCGAAGGTTCCGACGGCGGTGACGGCAGCGCTTCGACAGACGGTTCGTCTTCGAATTCCAGTGAGAGCACAACCGAAGCCAATGATGCAACTGCGGGCAGCAACGCAGCAGAAGGCAGCGCTGACAGTGGTGCGGACAGCTCGGCTGACGGAACTGGCGGACCTGGTACCGGCGGTGAAGGCTCGGGCGGCGAAGGAACCGGTGGTGAAGGATCCGGTGGCGACGGCACTGGCGGTGACGGTACCGGCGGTGACGGCGAAGGCGGATTTGCCGCTATGGTCGAAGCTGCAATCATGGCCCTGCAGGAAGAGCTTGGCATGGTTGATGCCGAAGCGGGTGAAGGCGGTGACGGAACCGGCGGTGACGGAAGCGGTGGCGACGGTTCGGGCGGCGATGGCACTGGTGGCGACGGCTCAGGCGGTGACGGTTCGGGCGGCGATGGTTCCGGTGGAACCGCCGACGCGGATTCGGATGCGCAGGGTGTTGGCGACCAGTCCGCAAGCGGGCCTGATATCAACCAAAGCCCGGGTGACGTGAACGGTGCGTCCAGCAATTCGCAGAACACGGATGGCAGCGGTGGTGATGGCGGATCCAATTCGGCCAACGGCACAGCGGACGCAGCGGGCTCTGGTACGTCTGCAGCAGACGGTGACGGCGGAGCAGGCGGCACAACGACGCCCACATCCACGTCTTCGGGCAACGGTGCCGGGTCTGCTGATGCGGCCAATACCGCCGGTGATGGCGGAGCAGCGGATGTATTCGGTGATGCCGATACAAACGGCGCCGCCGACAGCCTGGCCGAAGCTATCGCCGGATATGGCGGGTCGGGCATGTCCGATAACGATGCCACATCGACCGGTTCCGGCGATGCGACCGGTGCGGCCAACTCGGGTGCCGGTGGTGCCGGTGGCGCGTCCGCCGCAAATGGCGGAGCCAGCGGATACTCGACCGGCACAGCCATGTCCGGTGACACCATGGGTGGAACCATCACGGGCGGCAGCGCGGCTGGTGCGTATTCGGGTGACGGTGGTGCAGGCGGCAACGCTGGCAACTGGGGCTCGAATAACGGTGGCGATGGCATCGTGACCGGCGAGTCCTATGCCTCGGCAGCGGCTGTTGTCGACACCTCGGCCTTTAACCAGTCGATTGTCATGGGGGCCAACGTGCTTGGCAACTCGGTCGATACGACCATGGTCGGTGGTTCGATGACTTCGTCGTACGCAAGCGACGACAACGACGCATAAGTCAAAAGGCGGGGCCCGCATTATCGGGCCTCGCTGTTTTCGAAAATGCCGGGGCCGCGTGCAGTGGCCCCGGCCCAACTGAACCCAAAGCGGAAATTCTGGCCGGTGCGGGTGAAAAAGGATGACCGACATGGCCCTTGACGCAATTACGGAAACGATAGCGCATTTTGTTGGAACATTTGAACTTACGATCGAACAGGCCCGGCTGCGGGACCAGTATGATGAATTCACTGCCCTGAGGCGAAAAGCCGAAATTGACGGGCTGGACGATCCTGCTGCGATCCATATCAGGGCCGATCTTGATATCCCGGTGGGCGAGTACAAACTCCTCCCATACAATTTTGCCCCACCTCAACCTGACCTGCCGCTACCAGATGCGCCGAAGGGGCCTGTACATGAATCGGTGATTATCCTTGGTGGAGATGGGCCGGTTTCCGAGCGTTTTGTCCCGGACGACTCGATTGGACCTTCATCCGTTCCTACACTTGTCATTCTGCAGCCGGACAACGTGCCGTTGGGGTCGGCGGTAAGTTACACCATGCAGAAGGTTTTCCTGCGCGACAACGACACGGTGGGCGAGGGTGAATTTCGCGACACGGATGCGCTGATCGCAAAAGGTGAGCAGATGCTGGACATGGCGTTGTCACTTCATGCCGTGGCAAGCCCGTCATTTTCACTCGCGGACTACCAGTCAATCGAGATGGTCGAGGCACTGGCCGAACAGATGTTGAACCCGATGAACGGGGATGTGGATGGAGTCACCGTGTATCAGTTCCATGGCGATGATGCCTTGGGCGTGATTGTCAATGGCGAGCACATGGCCGAAGCACCTGAATGGACCGACCTGTTGCCTGCTTTCCATCAGCCGGATGAAGCGACTGGTGATGAAGCGGACACGCCGTGGCCCGCCGAATGGGACCAGTCCAAGGATTCCGATTTTGACGACGGGCATCTGGTGGTGACCGGTGGTAATCTGGCGATCAATGCAGTGTCTGCGACTATTGGTTGGGTGGATGCTCCGTACATTGTTGTAGGCGGGCAGGCCATCAATCTGACGGTCATCAGTCAGGTCGCGCTTGTTTCCGACTGGGACGTAGGTGCCATGAATGCCGGAAGCGGTACCAACCTGGTTCAGTCTTCGGTGATCGAAGTCGAAGGCAAAGAGGCCGCCTGGCTGGACGATGACGACGGAACAAGCGGCCAGCCCGCTTATGTTGTTGTCGACTGGGTTCACGGCGATCTGGTGGTCGCGAATTTCATCAACCAAAGTATTGATGCCACCGATATCGATCACATTCAGACCGAAATTTCAGCCACATCCACGCTTTACGTGCTGGGCGACAACGAAATGTACAATGTCGCCGACATCGTGCAGTTGGGCAGCTATTACGATTTGATCATGATCGGCGGAAACATGATTTCAGTCGATGTGCTGGTTCAATCCATGGCCCTTATGGATGACGACATCATCAGCGGCGGAGTGCCCGCGTCGGTGATAGACGGTGATGAAAACCTGCTCATGAACGACGCGTCGGTCAAAACGATCGGCAAGGACATTCACCAGGATATGCAACAGAATATGGCGGACGCGCTTGCCATACCGGAAATGGACATGGACGCGTTGGAAGACGCGCTTCTGAATGATCCGATGTTCGCCGGGATGGAGCAGTTGCGCGTCCTTAAGATCGACGGCGATCTTATACAGGTGAACATCGTCAATCAGGCCACGATGATGCTGGATCAGGATGATATAGACCTGTCCGGCCCAAATGCTGCCGGGGCCGATGTAGTCGCGGGCAGCAACGCCATGCTGAACACCGCGCATCTGACCAAGATGGGTGTGGACTCGACGGTCATGGCAGCTGACGGGTCGTATTCCGATCTGCTGCTGCACCAGGCCAGCCTGATCGACATGCCGGACAACGACGAGATTACCGCGATGACCAATGAGGCAATTGCAGCCATCATGGGTGACATGACCGTCGCGCAACCGGATGCGGCCCTGGCACTGAATACCCCAGCTCTTGATGCAACAACACCTGACGACGGCCTGCAAACCATGCTGGCCTGATCCCCCAAGATTTTTACCGAGTGACCAGAAGGTTTCTACATGTCGTTTGTTTTTTCGTCGCGCCGCCACCCTTTATCCAGCCCGCTGGACAGGCAAGGCGGGTTGGGTCTGAAGCGTCAGGATCCCGAACCTGGGACAGATCCTGCAAAACGGGCCACAGGTGCCACCACCCGACTGCATCTGACGCAGGAGTTCCGAGTGCCTGAACCAGGTCAAAACCGGCCGGTTGAAAACGATGCGTTGAAACCGGCCAAAGACCAGAAACACTCATGTGAACAACCGCGCGCTGAACCTCCCCATTGGCGTGCGCCGCCGCAGCCCGTGCAAGACAAGGACATTGCGGGCGGTGGTGACGGGGTGGCTGATGCTGACGGCCCGGATCATGCAACCGCGGACGAAACGACAGCGCGCAAGACCCCCTCTGCGCGCGCGTCCGGCGCGGATCACATGGGCGCGACGATCGAGGCCAAGGCAAACCAGCCACTGTTGCGGACAAACTCCGGCGGCGGTGACGGGAACGGGCCACCCCAAACCTTTCACAAGCGCACCCCGCCCGAGGATTTCCAGCGCACATTGCGGGATTCGATCCGGGCGATCCGGCGTAACCTTGCATTTGTTCTGGTGCTGACCTGCGCGACCAATATTCTGATCCTGTCGATTCCGATCTACCTGTTTCAGATCAGTGACAGGGTTCTGACCAGCCGATCTTTGGATACGCTGATCATGTTGACGGCGATCGTCGCCGGGGCCGTGATTTTTCAGTCAGCCTTTGATGCGGTGCGGCGGTTTACGCTGATGCGAACCGGTGTCGAGGTTGCCGTTCGTTTGGGTGCCCCGGTGCTTAGTGCGGCTGCGCACGCGTCGTTGCATGGAAACGGGCGCGAATATCAGACGCTTGGCGATTTGCAGCAACTGCGCGGTTTTCTGGTTTCCGGCACGCTGATCTCGTTTTTGGATGTGCCATTCGCGCCACTGTTCATTCTGATGATCTTTCTCGTGCACCCGCAACTGGGCATGATCGTCGTGGTGACAGCGCTGATCCTGATGACGATTGCGCTGATCAACCAGAAAATGACAGCCAAACCGTTTGCCGAGGCAAACAGGGCACAATCCATGGCGAACCTGCATCTGGATTCCATGTCGCGCAACAGCCAGATCATCAACGCCTTGGCCATGATCCCCGAGGCGGTGCGGATCTGGGGGCGGGACACGGCCCAGTCCCTGACCTGGCAGGTGCGCGCGCAGGACCGAAACGTGATCTTCGCGGCGATCTCGCGCGCTGTTCGTCTGCTGACTCAGATTGGCATTCTGGGTTGGGGCGCATTTCTGGCACTGCAGGGAGAGATTACCGGCGGAATGGTGATCGCGGCCTCAATCATTGCCGGGCGCGCCTTTGCGCCCATCGAAGGTTCGATTGAAGGGTGGAACAGTTACCTGCTGACGCGCGCGGCCTACGGGCGGATCAAGGCGCTGCTGTCAACCTCGGCCCTGCAACACGAGAAGTTGCGCCTGCCGCGCCCCGAAGGCCGGCTGGATGTTGAGCGGTTGCTCTATGTCCCCGGTGGAACCAAACGTGTGGTTCTGAACGGGATTACCTTCTCACTCACCCCCGGTGAAACATTGGCCATTATCGGCAATTCAGGTGCGGGCAAAACTACCTTGGGCAAAACCCTTGTCGGGTCCGTTCTGCCCACGTCGGGAAGTGTGCGGCTGGACCTGATGGATATCCGCAACTGGGACCCGCGCCAGTTTGGAGAAAGCATAGGTTATCTGCCGCAGGATGTGCAGCTGTTCCCCGGTACCATCAAGGACAATATCGGCCGGATGCGGGCTGATGCCACGGACGAACAGATCCACGACGCCGCTGTTCTGGCCGATGTACACAACATGATCGCAACCCTGCCGCAGGGATATGAGACTGTGGTGGCCTCCGATGGATCGCCTTTATCGGGCGGACAGAAACAACGCATTGCGCTGGCGCGGGCGTTTTTTGGGAACCCACGAATGGTGGTGCTGGACGAGCCGAACTCGAACCTTGACGTTGCCGGGGATAAAGCCTTGGCGCGTGCCATTGAACAGGCGCGCGAAAGCAAGATTACCGTGGTCGTCATCACGCAGAAACCGACGCTGCTGAACGTGGTCGACAAGATCATGTTGCTGACCGATGGGCGCGTCGCGCTGTTCGGTCAGCGCGAGCAGGTTCTTCAGCAGATCAACGGGCCGCGCAAACGGACCGGAATTGAAGGGCAACAGGGAGGCTGACCATGAATGACCTCGTACCCGTAAGGCACTCTGCCGGTGAACCTGACGTCTGGTATGCGGAAGTTCCGCGCTCGATCAACCGCTTCATTGTCATCGGTATAATCATGCTGGTCGTCTGTTTTGGCGGTTTCGGAGTGTGGTCCTTCAGCGCCCCGCTGGCGGCGGCGGTCATCGCGCAGGGCAGCTTTGTCGCCACCGGACGCAACAAGATTGTCCAGCACCTTGAGGGCGGGATCATCGAAGACATCAAGGTCACCGAAGGGCAATCGGTTCAGGCAGGTCAGGTGCTGATGACGCTGGATCAGACCTCGGCCCAGGCCAATGAGCGCGAGCTGTTCATCCGCAAATTGCGCTTGCAGGCGATGACCGAGCGGTTGCTGGCGGAATATGGGGAACGGGATCGTCTGGTCTTTACGCCAGATCTGGTCGAGGCCTCCAAAGACGTGGAAGTCATGGCCATTCTCGACGGTCAAATGCTCAGCTTTGATGTGTCGCGCAAGACCTTGCTGAATGATGTGGCACTTTTGGAACGCAATATGGAGGCTTTGAAGATCCGGGCAAGTGGCTTTGAGGCCCAATTGGACAGCATGGTCACACGTGCCGAGATCTTGCAGGAAGAGTACGAGTCCAAAAACCAGCTTTTCCAGAAAGGGCTGGTTCGAAAGGGCGAATTGAACACGATCCGGCGAGTGCAGGCCGAAGCCGAGGGGCAGCAGGCCCGGTTGCAGGCGGAGGCCGCTGAAATCAATCAGATGCTTCTGAAATACCAGGAACAGATTACGCGCACCCGATCCGCCTATCGCGAGGCTGCACTGGATGAATTGGGCGTGGTCGAGGCCGATCTGGAAAGCGTGCGCGAAAAATCCCGTCAGGCCCGTAATGTCCTGGACCGGGCCGTGGTACGGGCTCCGGTGACCGGGACAGTGGTTCGCCTGCATTATCATACTCCGGGTGGTGTGATCGAAACGGGCGAACCCATTGCCGAAATCCTGCCTGCCGATGCGCCGTTGATTATTGAGGCGCAAATCCCACGCACCGAGATTGATAGTGTGGTAACCGGGCAGACCGCCTCGGTGCGACTGATCGCGCTCAATCAGCGTACAACGCCGGTTTTGTACGGAGAAGTCTTTTATGTCTCTGCCGACGCGCTGCTTGAAGAGGCGGCAGGCGTTCCAAAAGAGGTTTATCTGGCGCGTATCTCACTTACCCCAGACGAGCTGCACCGGGTCAGCGGCTTTGTTCCGACCCCCGGCATGCCTGCGGAAATTATGATCCAAACCGAGGAACGAACTTTTGCGGCTTATATCGCCAAACCTGTGTCGGACAGCATGTCGCGTGCGTTTCGCGAGCAATAACCTAGGTGCCTAAGGCCGTTGTTCTACCTACATCGATTCGCCTATTACCCATTTGCGAGTTGCGTGTAGGAGAACGCGCGTGCCTTTGACGGTGCAAGACTTGGGTTTTCACACGCTCCACATCCTTGGCGGGTTGGCGGATCGGCTCAACGGTGGTTGCGAAATCACAGGTTCATGAAGCGTCAGATCTCCGCATCTGATGCAAATCAATGCAAAACACATTCGAATCGAGACATGTTTGGCCGGAAGTCATCATAAGGAACACCCGACCATGTTTCGCCTTGCCGCCATGCTGTATTCACTGATCGCCACTGCCATTTCAGGTTCTGCCGTAATCGCTGTGCTGTCTGCGGGATTGGTTTCCGTCAGCGCAATTGTCGGCGCAGCAGTTGCCGGGGCGGTGATCGCTGCTCCGGCATCGTGGATGGTGGCCCGGCGCTTGTACCGGGGCACCTGATCAGGCGTTCAGGAACGTCCGAACCGCTGCTTCGAACTCACGTGGTTTTTCGGCGTGCAGCCAATGCCCGGCTCCGGGTATTTTGGCAAAACGCGCGCCGGAAAACAGCGAGCGGATTTCAGGGCGGTGTTCCGGCAGGACATAATCCGATGCCGCGCCCGACAGGAACAGGGCGGGGCCATTCCATGTGGCGTCCAATTTGGGGAAGCCCATGATCTTTGGCATCTCGGCTGCAAGAACATCCAGATTAAGCAGCCACCGTTTTCCCTTGATATCCAGCGATTGGGTGAAAAAGCTTTGCAACGCTTTCTCAACGCCTTGATCGGCCAGCTGCATTTCCGCATCCGACCGGCGGGTGATGCGCGAAAAATCAATAGACCGCATGGCTTCGATGAACTGGATTTGGCTGTGCGCGTATTGAACCGGCGCGATGTCGGCGACCACCAGCTTGTTCACCAACCCATTGTGCCGCAGGGCCAGGGTCATGGCAGCCTTTCCGCCCATGGAATGTCCAAGAACATCCGCCACGCCGCCGATCTGTTCTATGACTTCGGCGATATCCTGTGCCAGATGGGGATAATCATGGTTCGGGTCCCACATGCTGTAAGCATGGTTGCGCATGTCCACCGCCACAACCTGCCGTTCGTCTGAAAGCCTTTTGGCAATGACGCCCCAATTCCGAGCAGATCCGTAAAGGCCGTGTGCTATTACCAGCGGTGGGCGGGCGGTCGGTTCGCCATGTACAATCGTGTTCAGCATAGCTTGCGTGATACAAGCGCCTACAGCGGATCACCAGCCCCATTGTAGGTCTTTGTGGTGCAGGCTAGATTGCGGCGGCAGGAGAGAGCCCATGCCTCAGGACCCAGACATTCAGACCCGGATCGCCGAGACGGTGGCCTTGCTGCGTGCCAAGCTTGGCGTGCGTGACAAGACGCTTGAGGCATCCATTCGCAAGGCAAAACGACGCCTGCCGCGCCGGGTGTACCGGCAGGCCATGGTGCTTGCCCGGTCCGAGGCGATGGCGTCGCACCCGAAGATGCGGTTGATTCTGGATACTCCCAAGCTCGTCAGGGCGTCGGACGTAGTGCAGGATCATCTGGGAAGCATCAATCTTGCGGATCGCAGGTGGGGCTGGTTCCTTGGATTGATGGGGGGGCTGGCTTTCAATCTGTTGGCTCTGACAGCGCTGTTGCTTGTTTTTCTGTGGTGGCGCGATTTGATTTGACTTTCAGACGGCTGCCAAGCTGACGCGTGGCCAGATCCCCCTCTATCGAAGCGACTGCTCAAACAACAAAAAAAACGGCGCCTCAAGAGCGCCGTTTTCTTTTCTTTTTAAACGTTTACAGGTTCGGGTATATGGGGAAGCGGCTGCAGAGGTCTGCGACCTGGGCGCGGACGCGGGCTTCGACTTCGGCGTTGCCGTCTTCGCCGTTGGCGGCCAGGCCGTCGACCACTTCGATGATCCAGTCGGCGATCTGGCGGAACTCGGCCTCGCCAAAGCCGCGGGTGGTGCCGGCGGGGCTGCCGAGGCGGATGCCCGACGTGATGGTCGGCTTTTCCGGGTCAAACGGCACGCCGTTCTTGTTGCAGGTGATATGCGCCCGGCCCAGGGCCTTTTCGGTGGCGTTGCCCTTGACGCCCTTGGGGCGCAGGTCGACCAGAACCACATGGGTGTCTGTGCCGTGGGTCACGGTGTCGAGCCCGCCCTTGATCAGCTGATCGCTGAGCGCCTGCGCATTGGTCACGACCTGCTGGATATAGCTTTTGAACTCGGGGCGCAGCGCCTCGCCAAAGGCCACGGCCTTGGCCGCAATCACATGCATCAGCGGGCCGCCCTGAATGCCGGGGAAGATCGCCGAATTCACTTTCTTAGCGATATCTTCATCATT